>CANOCV010000008.1 GCA_947564465.1 uncultured Roseburia sp.
TCCTTAGGACTATTGCAAAGCAATAAATTCCTCTTGCATCCGTGCGCATAAGCTTTTATATCATAGGAAAGTCGTAGGTTTTAGCACTTCACAGTAACAAGGTCTTTCCTATGATAGAACAAAGAATCCGGCTCTGCCGGATTCTCCGCCTGCGGCGGGCCGCATATGCGGCATTTTTCCTCTCCGCCGCAGTGCGATCCTATACGGAGGGCTTTTTATATCATAGGAAATATTTCCTATGATATAAAAAAAGACATCAAAAATTTGATGTCTTTTGTAAGCAAATCCTCTATTCCTGTCCGGTCGGTGCATCGCCGCTATTTCCGTCTTCATTCCCCGGCGTCTGTTCCCCCTCCTGCGGCAAATCCATTGTGTCAAGATAACGCTGAGAGGTCGCTGCCCGCTCCGTCCCCGGATACAACTCAACCATTTTGCGGTAATACACCGCCGCCTTTTCGTTCTCACCCAGATTCCGATAAGCCTGCGCCAGATAATACAGCGCATACCCTTCGCCGTATTTTTCATCTACGTCTATCACTCTCTGAAGCTTCTCAGCCGCCTCCGTATAATTCTGCTGCCCATATGCGCTGCGCCCGTCATTGTACGCTGTCTGGATATACTGCTCATTGACAGTCGCGTTGATACTCTCATATGCAGATTTTGCGGTGCCGGACAGATACTGTGTATTGACATGGGAGAGAGCATCCCCCGCACCTGTAACATCATTCGCCGCAAATGCAGCATAGGCGCTCAAAAGCTGTTCATAAGCTGCAATCTTTGCCTGTGTCTCTTTTGTCTCGTCTGCGGCGCTGTCCACCTGCCCCAACAAATCATCAAGCTGATTTTGCAGGGACTCAATCGCCTGATTTTTTGTCGCAATGGTATCATTCGCCTCGCTCTCAGCCGCCTTCGCCTCATTCTGCGCCGCGTGGCGCACTCCCGGTACGATCAAAAAGCCTGTCACACAGGCGCCGATCGCCACACCGATAATAATATTCACAATGGTAGAAACCGCTGAATTATCCTTAAAATGTGTAGGCTGAATGATTGTCTCGTTTCCGCTTTTGTATGCAATCAGATCATTTTTCTTCTCACTCTTTTTTTCTTTTGCACTGCCTTTTTTCTCCCCGGCTATCTCTTTCATATAGCGGAGTGTCTGTGTATTGCCGGCATCTATCTCGAACGCCGCCTGCAGGGACTTCCTCGCAAGCTCATATTTTTCTTCCTGTATATAAAGCAGCGCGATAAGCTGATGTCCCTTTACCAGCTTCGGATTCAGGGATAGTACCTTCTTTAACTGTATCAAAGCCAAATCTCTGCTGTCCTGTTTACAGTAAAGAAGCGCCTGGTTATATTTTTTGATGGTCTGGTTGATGGCTTCCAGCTTTGACGGATTCTTTTGAATCGCGTTGAGATAACGCTCCGCGTCATTGTTCTCGCTCTGGAAATTGCGGCTGATAACCCACTCGCTTAGCGCGGATACGGTTTCCCCCACCTCAAAATACACAAGCCCCAGAAGGTTCCTGGCCTGAATGTTCATTTTATTGTAACGCAAGCTCTTGGTTAAGCTCTCTGCCGCACCGGACAAGTCCCTGACCGAAGCCTTTGAAAGTCCCTGGTTATAATAATAATTTGATGCCATGATTATCTTTTTATATATCCCTACATCTGCCGAACAGTTCTGGCAATAATCATCTTCGGTCAGCTGGGCTCCACAATACATGCATTTCATATATATACCTCGCTTATTTTTTTAGCCATTCCTTTTTTCTTTCAGCATTTCCCTTAAAATATCGGTCATATCGGTTAAATCATGGTTATATATTGCGTCTTCCGCCTCCTCGACCTCCAGGCTCGGCTGGAATTTTTTCAGTTCTTCCTCAAAATCTATCATATTCTTTTCCTCCTAAACTTGAATCAGCTTTTCCAATTCCCCAATCAGATACAGAGAACCCACACAGAACAAATACTGTCCCTTATTTTTATTCGAAACAGCATAGGCATATGCGTCATTACAATCAGGGATTATCGTTGTCTCTTTTCCATGGAGCAAAAATTCCCTGGCTATCAACTGCGGATTTAACCCGCGCTCATCGGGAATTCCCGTCAAAATCACCTCTCCCCAGTCAATTCTCTCTGCTAACAGATGCACAGCGCTCCGATAATCCTTCTCCTTTACCATAGAAAATAAAAGCATTGGTCTCTTCCCGCCGATTCTCTCAACCGTCTGCATAAAAAGCTCAATTCCAGCCATATTGTGCGCACCGTCAAAATAGATATGCTCCGCCGCCTCCTGCATGCGGCCTGGCCAACAGGTTTTTGCAAGTCCTCCCTTTATCTGCTCCATAGAAATTCCAAGCGTCTCGGACAGTACCCGAAGCGATTCAAAAGCAAGAGCCGCGTTCATCACCTGATACTCCGCTGCAAACGGTATCGAAAGTTCAACAACATCATAACCAGTCGCATAGCAAAAATCAATCTTTTTTCCGGTTAATTCATGAATCTTTATATTTTTTAGAGTTATTTCATAAAAAGGCGCCTGCATTAGACGTGCCCGATCCCTGATCACGGCAGAAGCTTTTGCACAATTTCCGTCGAATACTACCGGAACTTTCGGTTTGATAATTCCCGCTTTCTCGGCGGCAATCTTCTCTACCGTGTCTCCAAGAATCTCCGTATGCTCCAGACTTATCGACGTAATAACGGTAAGAAGCGGCTTTGGAAAAATATTTGTAGTATCAAGCCTGCCTCCAAGACCCGTCTCCAAGACCAGGTACTTCACACCCCTCCTTTTAAATATCATCATTCCCATCGCAAAAAGATATTCGAAAAACGACGGATGCGCCATTCCCTCCTCTTCCATTTCCGCAACAGCCTGCCGAACCTGCCCGTACGCCCATACAAAATCTTCTCTTGTGCAGTTCTCCCCTTCAATGCGGAACCTCTCCTCCATGCAGACCAGATGCGGCGACGTAAAAAGCCCCGTCAAAAGCCCGCTCCCGCACAGAACACTGTTGATAAATGCACAGACACTTCCCTTGCCGTTACTGCCGGCGACATGGATTACCTGAAAGCCATCCTGCGGATTTTTCAGACGGCGCATTAGCTCTCTCGTATGTTGAAGCCCGTTTTTCTTTGTAAATTTCGGTATATCATAAATGTATTCACATATTTTCTCGTATGTCATCCTCTTTTGTTACCTCTGATATAACAAAAGTGCGCTTCGCACACCCTTGCGAATTAATAACTTTCAATGCGCAGCTTTTGTTTCCGCGCCGAGCTGCGCATAAGCTTTTATATCAGTAGGAAAGTCATAGACTTTTACACTTCACTGCAATATGGTCTTTCCTATGATATAACAAAAGTCACCACTATCAGTATAGAGATAGCGGTGACTTTTTTCAAGTATATTTCTCCATTCAAAAATTTTTTTCGTCGCAGTTTCCGCCGTTATCCGACAATCTCGTCCCCTTTCAACACAACCTTGTCGCCGCGCAAAACATACTCCACTGCAAATTGCTCATCCTTTACCACAACCTTTTGTGTACCGATTACAACAAACACTCCCGGATATATGGTTCGATTTACTTTTACCGTTGAATTTCTTGATGCCGCTTCCTGGGCATTCAACTCCGCAAGCTCTACACGGAATGCCTTTTCCCTTGCACTGTCACAGATAGATGAACGAAGCAGGGCAATCCGCCGCGGATCCTGCTTATAGGAAACCCCCTGTTCCTTTTCCATCTGTTCAAATTGACTCAGCGCTTTCGTTACCCTGTCCAGGTTCTTGTGCAGCTCCATAATCTGTTCTCTGATATCAAAAATCTTTTGACGAATCTCTTCTCCGATTCCAACTTCTACCTGTGTCTTTACTTCTGTGGCATTTCCAACTTCATTTACCACAATTCCTTCTATCGCATGTACTCTTCCGCCAATGACAGCGCCCTTTTTTCCCTCCAGACGAATACTTTGTCTGCACTCCACCTCACACTGTAAAAGCGTATCCGCCTGTATCGTCCCATACGCCTCCACTTTCGCATATTCAAAAAAGCGAGCCGATATATTTCCTCTGGAAAAAATCTGTGCCCGATTGTCACCAAGCACACCGCCCCTTAGGACAATATCCTTTCCGGCCCACAGGGTAGCCCCCTCAACGACACCGTCCACAGTCAAGGTTCCTCCTGCCCTCACTGACATACCGCCGCAAACATTTCCATGGATTACAACGTCGCCCGCAAAATCTATATTTCCGAACAGCGAGTCTACATTCGCAAATATTTCATGAAAATTCGTAATGTTAATTCTGTTATTGGAACACTCAATCTTGCCGTCTGTCGTAGCCACATACGTCAAGTTATCATTCGAACGCACAAAACCGCGGCCTTTTAACGGCGCCATCTCCTTGCCAAGCCTCGCAGGAATCTCCTTGCCCTTTACCGTATAGCCCATCTCTCCCTGTACCGCAGGCTTATAAGTTGCAATTACCTGTCCTGCCACCACAGTCTCTATCAGATTCATGCTCCAATAATCTACGCTACCGTCTTCCCGAATCTGCGGCGTCTTATTTGGATTCTGCTTAAAGTTGTACTGATAACTCCCATCCTTACCATCTATCGCAGGCTTTCCCGAAGCCACAATCATCCGCACCTCATAAAGCCCTTCCGAAGCCATCTGACTTAAAACATTTTCTTTTATTCCATAGACCACACCGGATGAGAGCAATGCTTGCTTAAGCATATCCACTGTATACCGTTCTCCCGGCATCGGCATGGCCAGCAACATATAAGCTTCCATCTCATTTCCACTGATCATTACATTTATTTCTTCTGTCTTTTCTAATGCCATACCGGGCACCCCCTTCGTCTATTCCGCATGACCAATGAATCTTTCTCCTCTTAAAATCTCTTACTTTATTTATATCATAACTTTAGCTTTTGCTCAACTATTGTCCGACATTTTTTTACTTTTCCCTTGTACTTCCTGAGATACATTATCCCTTCATCTGTGCCAGACGTGCCTCAACCTGCTCCATCATCTGTTCGTATTTCGCAAGTTTATCTTTTTCCTCCTGAATCTTTGCCGCAGGCGCCTTACTCACAAATTTTTCGTTATTCAGCATACCATGGGAACGGGCAAGCTCCTTTTCCAGTCTCGCTTTCTCCTTTGTGAGACGCTCCCTCTCCTTTTCCATGTCGACAAGATCCTCAAGCGGCATATATGCCACTGCCCCCGGGATTACTACAGATACTGCGTCCCCGCCAATTCCCTCCTTATTGGTCTGAACATTCACTTCACTTGCACTAATCAGATTTTGATAAGAGTTCTTCATCGTCTCAAATACACCGCAAAGCGCCTGATCCCCGGACACAAGAAAAACTTTTGCCTTTCTGGAAGGCGGTACATCCATATCCGTGCGGAGATTGCGGATTCCCCGTACCAAATCCTTTACACTTGACATCATTGCCTCTTCAGTTTCAAAATTCCATTCTTCCCTGTATTTTGGCCACTCTGCAAGCATAATTGTCTCTTCTTGTGGATTTAAGGTGCAATAGATTTCCTCCGTAATAAACGGCATATAAGGATGAAGCAGCTTTAATGCCTGCCCCAGCACAGTCTTAAGCGTCCACAGCGCCGCATTTGCCGCGATTTTGTCTTCTTCCTTTTTGTAGGTGCGAATCTTGGCAATCTCAATATACCAGTCACAGAATTCGTCCCATATAAAATCATAAATCTTCTGTACTGCAATTCCCAGCTCAAACTTTTCCATATTCTCGGTGATATCTCTTGTCAGACGATTCACTGCCGACAAAATCCACTTATCCTCAGGCGCAAGCTTTGCAAAATCCGGTTCACTCACCTCAAAGCCTTCCAGATTCATCATAATAAACCGCGACGCATTCCACACTTTATTTGCAAAATTCCTGGAAGCTTCCACACGCTCCCAGTAGAAACGCATGTCATTTCCCGGCGCATTTCCGGTAATCAGCGTCAAACGCAGCGCATCGGCCCCGTATTTGTCGATTACATCAAGCGGATCTATCCCATTTCCCAGCGACTTACTCATCTTACGCCCCTGGGAATCACGAACCAGTCCGTGTATCAAAACCGTGTGAAACGGCACCTCACCCGTCTGCTCCAGTCCCGAAAACATCATCCTCATAACCCAAAACGGAATAATATCGTAACCTGTCACAAGCACGCTTGTCGGATAAAAATAATCCAGCTCCTCTGTCTTATCCGGCCATCCCAGTGTGGAAAACGGCCACAGTGCCGAGGAAAACCATGTGTCTAAGGTGTCCGGATCCTGTCTCATCGGCTTTTTGCATTTTGGGCAAACCGCAGACGCTTCTTTCGTAACAACCATCTCCCGGCAGTCGCCACAATAAAATGCCGGTATCTGATGCCCCCACCACAGCTGACGTGAAATACACCAGTCCCTAATGTTCTCCAGCCAGTGAAAATATGTCTTGTCAAAATACTCCGGCACAAACTTCGTATCGCCCTTCTTTACCGCATCAATTGCAGGCTGCGCCAACGGCTTCATCTTTACAAACCACTGTTTGGAAACCTTCGGCTCTATCGTCGTATTACAGCGATAGCAGGTCCCTACATTATGAGAATAATCCTCAATCTTTACAAGCGCACCTTCTGCCTTGAGATCCTCAACGATCGCTTCCCTTGCCTCGTATCTGTCCATCCCCGCATACTTCGGATAATCTTCAACGATTTTCGCATCGTCTGTCATTACATCAATCACCTCAAGATTGTGTCTGAGTCCAACTTCAAAATCGTTCGGATCATGCGCCGGTGTGATTTTCACCACACCCGTACCAAAGTCCATCTCCACATACTCATCCGCAATAATCGGAATCTCTCTGTGAACGAGCGGAAGTATGACCTTCTTTCCGACCATATCCTTATATCTCTCATCGTTTGGATTAACGGCAACCGCCGTATCGCCAAGCATTGTTTCCGGTCTTGTCGTTGCCATCTGGATATATCCGCTTCCGTCTGAGAGCGGATATCGCAGGTGCCAGAAATGTCCCGCCTGCTCCTCATACTCAACTTCCGCATCGGAGATGGATGTCTGGCATTTCGGACACCAGTTGATGATTCTCTTTCCCCGATAAATCAGCCCCTTATCATATAACTTGACAAACACTTCCTTTACCGCCTTTGAGCAGCCCTCATCCATCGTAAAGCGTTCCCTCTCCCAATCAGCCGAGGAGCCCATTTTCTTTAACTGGCTTACGATGCGTCCTCCGTATTCTTCTTTCCACTTCCAGGCTCTCTCTAAAAATCCGTCTCTTCCGATATCCTCTTTCGATATCCCTTCTTCGCGCATATTCTCTACAATCTTCGCCTCTGTCGCAATGGAAGCATGATCTGTTCCCGGCAGCCACAAAGCGGAATATCCCTGCATTCTCTTAAAGCGCGTCAAAATATCCTGCAATGTATTATCAAGCGCATGTCCCATGTGAAGCTGTCCCGTAATATTTGGCGGAGGCATAACAATCGTGAACGGCTTTTTTTCTTTGTCCGCTTTGGCATGAAAATACCCGTTATCCTCCCATTTTTTATAAAGTCTGTCCTCAATCCCTTTCGGATCATAAGTTTTTGCAAGCTCTTTATTCATACTATTTCTCCTTCTGCTTTTTAATGGTAGAACAAAAGTGCGCGGATTTGTCCTAAGGGGTACCAGGCTTGCCTGGGGGATTCCTTAGGACTATTACAAAGCAATATTTTCCTCTCGTGCGAGTGCGCATAAGCTTTTTGTCATATAGGAAATCTGAAGGACTTTCCTATATAACAAAAAACCCTTTACAGACAATGTCTGCAAAGGGCGTATAACCGCGGTACCACCTTTGTTATGGAATCTCCATATCTCTTGTTCTTAACGGGAACTACGCGTGAGAACTTCTCCCGCGTCACATACTCCGCGGCTTTCTCGGCTCTCCGGTTCAAAAGCTACCTTCCACAGACCGTATTCGGGCAATTTTTCAGCCAGTGAATCGCCCTCTCTTAGAACCGTATCTGTGTACTCCTCTTTCTCATCACCTTTTCTTATAGCTATTGTCATAATAATTTCTTCCCGGCGTTTTGTCAAGAGATTTTGTTAAATGTTTATGCAGCTGTCTCTGCAATTTTTACTGCTCACTCCAGTACATGCTGTCCAACCGCGTCTTTAAATCAAAAAAATCCACCTCAAACCGTCCTCCGTAAATGCGAACCGGAACTTTATCATGAAAACTGTACTTGTACGGAATTTCATCCTCCTCAAAATGATATGTCACCACCGCCTGCCGCTTAGGATCTACAATCCAATATTCCCGGACTCCGGCATCCGCATACTTTGTCAGCTTCCTTCTGTAATCCAGCTTCCTGCTCCCGTCTGATACAATCTCCACAACCAGATCCGGAGCTCCGTATACTCCCTCCCTCTTCACCTTGCTCCTGTCACAAATAATGACAATATCCGGCTGAAGTATCGTCTTTGCGCTGTCATCCAAACGCACATCCAAAGGCGCCGGAAGCACCAGACAATTTCCCCGGTTTTTTCGGATATATGACTGAAATTCAAACAAAATCTCCGTAAGAAAAAGCTGATGCAGTGTAAGCGGAGCCTGCATATATATAAGCTCCCCATCCAGCAATTCTGCCCTCACATCCTCCGGCAGGGCATAATAATCCTCAGCGTTATATTCTCCCTGCTTTTTTTGAAGAATCTCTGTCTGATATGAAGTAAATTCCCGCACAGCAAGCGTATCTCCACGCTCCCCCAACGCAGCCTCCAGAGCACAGAGCGTATCATACTGCGGCGACTTGGTCTCTCCGCTTAAAATCTTGTTGATTGTTCCCACCGGCACTCCTGACAAATCAGACCATTCCTTCGTTGTGAGCGAAAGCGCCTCCTTACGTCTCCTCAAATCCTCTCCCAACATAAAAACACACCTCCCGAATCCTGTCTTACTAAAATGATATACCCGAATATGGGTATTGTCAATCATATTTGCCCGTTTTCGGGAGATTCAAATCACCGCTTAGTCGGTTGACAGAGAAGAGGCTTGTGCCTACAATTCCTCTTCCACCATGCTTCGATTCCTGTTAAACGCATCATAAATACAAGGCACTACCACAAGCGTAAGCAGCGTTCCATAGACAAGCCCGCCGATAATAACAATTGCCATCGGCTGCATCATCTCGGAACCGCTTCCGACTCCAAGCGCCATCGTTACCATCGCAAGAATCGTAGTCAATGCTGTCATTGAAATCGGCCTAAGCCTCGTTACACCCGCCTCAACAATCGCATCCCTCTTTTCGCTTCCTTCACGGCGAAGCTGATTGATGTAATCCACCATTACAATACCGTTGTTTACAATAATACCTGCCAGCATGACAAATCCGATCATTGAAATTACGCTGACCTCATTTCCCGTCAGGTAAAGCCCCAGGAAACCGCCGGTAAATGCCAACGGAATCGTAAACATAATGATAAACGGTGACAACAACGACTGGAACTGCGCTACCATAATCAGATATATAAATATAACCGCCAAAATCAACATCAGGTAAAGCTGATCCAGAGCGTCATTAATCTGCTCATCCTCACCGGTCATTTTTATGGTATAGCCCTCCGGGCACTCATAACTATCCAATTTCTTTTGAATATCACGGCTTACCAGACCTACATTGTAATTGTCCGCAATCGTCGCGCTTACCGTGATGTAACGCGACTGTGACTCACGGTTAATCTGGCTTAAGGCGTCACCTTCGGTAAACTTCACTATTTCGGAAAGCAAAATCTCTTCTTCTTCACCTTCTCTATTTGTATAAGTAAATGTCAGATTTTTTAATTTTTCTCTCGTCATGCTCTCCTGCTCGCTGGTATCCACAAACACCTCATAATCCTTCAGGTCCGTGGATATCACGGTTGAGGAAGCCGTATCCGCCATTTTTCCAAATACAAGCTGATATACCTGTGCGACCGTCATGTTATATTCGGCAGCCTTATCCTTATCCACAGTAATGACAAGCTGCGCCGTTGTATTTTCCATTCCGTTGGAAACATCCGCTGTCCCCTCTGTACCGGATACAAGCTCTGCTACATCCGCAGCAATCGTCTGAAGCTTCTCCAGATCATTTCCTGCAACCTGTACCGCAATTCCGCTTCCTGTCAGGGCGCTCATGTCCATCATCGAAGTATCTGCAACCACCTCACATTCCATCCCCTCCGTGCGCTTTGCGATCTCGTCCGAAAGCTCTTTATTCGACATATCGGAATCCTCATTCAAAAGCAGATACATAGATATACTGTCTCCCTGTCCGCCGCCCATGCTTGCCATCATTCCACCGCCGCCTGCCATTGCACCGATTGTCTCAATCGCTTCAATATCCGAAATACGCGCAATCACCTCATCCGACATCTCTGTCAATTCCTCAAATTCCACCTTTTCCTTCGGTGTCACCGTAAGTGTCATCTGAGTACTCTTCATTTCAGGCATGAAGGCGGTTCCTCTTGATACCGCAAGCACGGCAGACAACACTAAAAGCCCTGCCGCCGCAAGGAACACAATCGGCTTAAAACGCAAAGCTCCCCGGAGAAAATGTCCGTATCCCCGCTGAATTTTCTCCAAAAACGGATGCTCTTTTTTAGAATTCTTCGTGAACACACCGGACGCCATCATCGGAACAAACGTCAGCGCAACAATCAGGCTCGCAAGCAGCGCATAGCCAATTGTAAGCGCCATATCCATAAACAGCTGTCTGGTAATTCCTTCCGTAAAAATAATCGGTGCAAATACACACACGGTCGTAAGCGTCGATGCCATAATCGCGCCGCTCACCTGCTTCGCTCCCTCAATTGCAGCCCGTTTTACGGATATCCCTTCATTCCTCATCCGGTAAATATTTTCAATAACCACAATTGAATTATCTACCAACATACCTATTCCAAGCGCCAGTCCTGACATGGAAATAATATTGAGCGTTATACCGGAAAAATACATGAGCACAACTGCAAAAATAACACTCAGCGGTATCGAACAGGCAATGACAAAGGTAGGCCGAATATCCTTCAGGAACAGCAGCAGGATAATAATTGCAAGAATCGCACCGTAAATCATATTCTCCAGTACATTATCCACAATAAGGTCAATATAAACCCCCTGGTCCATCAATACTGCAAGATGAAGGCTTTCATCAGCATTCATCAAGCTCTCAAAGCGCTCATGAAGCGCCTTTGTTACATTTCCGGTAGAATATCCCGTCTGCTTCTCCAGTGTCAGCATAATTCCGGGGTTGCCGTTCACCTTCGCATACACCTCCGAAGAATTATCTGTCATAGCGATATCGGCAACATCACTGAACTTAATCGGCTCGATTCCGTCTAAATGCATATCAATGAGAACCATGTCGGAAAGCTCCGCCATATCGGCAATCTCATCGCCAATCTTCACGAGATATTCGGTCTTATCCTCCGTAATATAACCTGCCGGCATGGAAAAATTCTGAGCCATAAGCAGGCTGTTGATTGTATCCAGCGAAAGAATCTGATTCAAATCGGCCGACTCCATAGCCGCCCCCTTCGAGTCGTCTAATTTCGTCTGCGCCTCCTCTAAAGAAGCCTCCCCCGATGAAAGCTGCGCCAGATTACTGCTAATCTCAATAGAATTTAGAATTTCGTTTTTGTTAAGCTGCTCTAACGCATCACTCACGGAAACCTTGCCCTGCTGTACCTGTACAATCCCCGACTCCACGGTTGCAATTCCCGTCTTTAAGTCTACAAGGTTCTTCTCCATAGCCGCTACGGCCTTTGGAATATCCTTATATGTCTTAAGCTCAACGCCGGCCTTCTGCAAATCCGCCGCCGCGTCATTGTCCGCAAGCGCCGCATTAATCGCATTAAGCCCTTCCTGCATCTGTGCGAGCGACCCACGCAGTGTCACCGGATCCTGCCCAATTGCCGCAAGCTGCTCGTCCGTATATGTATCAAGCAGCTTCTGTACCGGCTTTATCTTTGTCGCAAGATCCTCCGCAGTCTTTTGTGTTTCCTTTAAACCGGATATCGCAGACTCCAAAGCTGTCTGCTGTTCCTTTAACGTATCAAGCTGCCCCGTCAGATCTTTTTCGCTCTGAAACAGCTCTAACTGTTTCGTATTCAAGTCTTTCCTCGCACTGCTGACAGAATTGGCAAGTGAATTTTTCCCGTCCTCAAGCTTCTTTTTTCCGGAATCAATCTCGGATTTTGCACTGTCAATCTCACTCTGGGCATCGGTGAACTGACTGCCAATCACTTCCTGTATCCGCTCGTTTTGACTGTCAATTTTATCTTGATTCAGCGTCACGGCAATATGCTCGCTCGTCTCTCCTGTCGCAGTTACCGAAGCAACGCCCTCTACGCTCTCCAGAGCAGGAATCAGCTCATCCTCGACATAATCCGTGATTGCGTTACTGTCCATATCATCCATACCGACAGACGCCACCATAACCGGGATCATATCAGGATCAATCTGCATAATAATCGGAGTCCCCGCAGAATCCGGAAAACCTCCTTCAAGCTGGTCAAGCTCTCCGCGCATCTCAATTTTGACAGAGTCCATATTGGAATTCTGCTCATATTCCAACACAACAACCGAGTAGCTATTGTATGACATGGAACTGATATTCTTTATATTCGAGGTTGTAGCCATAGATGCCTCAATCTTTGCGGTCAATTCCCGCTCCACCTCTTCCGGACTGGCTCCGGGATAAGTTGTAATGACAATCGCATACGGAAAACTCATATCCGGCAGCAGATCCGTCGTCATTTTTGTCAATGATACCACACCCAGCACAATCACCAGCAAAACACCTACAAGCACCGTGTAGGGCTTCTTCACACTCAATTTAGATAACACTGCGTTTCCTCCAAAAATTAATTTTTGTAATAAATTTTCTTATGATTTTTTTCAGTTTAATCCTTTCTAACTTTTATTTCAATAACTCCGCGTCAAAGTTTATCTTTTTTTTAGATTCTTCAATAAAATTCACTTTTTCTATAAAAAACATGGTACAATATGCATATAAAAATTTTGCAATGGGGGTTACGACATGAATGAATTAAATGAAATGCATGTAAGCGTACTAACAGAAATCGGCAACATCGGGTCCGGCAATGCCGCAACTGCTTTAGCATCATTGCTGAATACATTTGTAGATATTGAAATACCCAATATCCATCTGCCAAACTTTGAAGATGTTCCCAAGTTTTTAGGCGGCGCAGACAATATGGCTCTTGGACTTACCGTCAATCTGACAGGCGACATACAAGGTATGATGCTCGAAATTATCCAAAAGGATTTTGCCAACCGCTTAATCAATACATTTTACGAAAAAGAGATTTCTTCCCTGTCAGACATTTCCGAGATGGACCTGTCTGTCGTCCGTGAAATGGGAAACATTACAACGGCCGCATATGTAAATTCTATCGCCAAAATGACTAATACCTTTATCAATATTACACCTCCCAAGGATTATATTGATACCGTCGGAAATATTCTTTCACTTCCGGAGCAACAAATCCATGAGGTTGGCAGAAAAGTATTATTTATTGACGAGCGTTTTCGCATCGCAGACACACAAATCCAAAGCAGCATGATACTGATTCTTGAGGTGAACTCCATGGACGTGCTGCTTACGAAGCTTGGAATTCCGCTTTAAACAAACATCCTGCGCCTGAATTACGTTCTTACGAAATGCACGGTTTATGCGCATTTCTACCCAAGAAAAGCAACAATAAAATTACACTTACGGAACCTGCCACCGGCAGCTTCCTCCAGATGCATGGCAACAAAAAGAGCCTGATTTTCACCTCTTTGCAAAAATCAGGCTCCTTCTGCAATCCCTCTCTAAGCCTACATGTCCTCCGATGAATCCTCATCCGCAATTGCCGCTGCTGCACCCGAAACCGCTGAAACTACCGCAATTACGACGACAACGATCACAAACAGCAGCAACACTCCCAAAAAAATAAACAGTCCTGTCTCTGTCATATCTCTCATCTCACTTTTCTTATAATTTTCAAAATTATTTTACTGAAATATAGTATAACACAGTTGTCCGCGTTCTATCAACTGTTTCTTTGTCACCGATAAACTCATGTACTATTTGCATATTACAGTAAAGACTGCTATAATAAATGATACTCATTTTAACATATTATGATCGGAGGTTCTTTACATGAAAAAATTCGGACGTATTTTATTTTGCGGTGTTCCTATTTTGCTTGCATTTGCAGTTCAGTTCCTTGTGACTATTCCGGCAATCGGAATCAGCTTTGCATACGGCCTTATCAACACCAGCCCCGGCACTTCTTTTTACAACTTTTATAACGATCTGGCATATTCCTGGATGGACAGCTCCTTCACCTCATGGATCAGCCTGTTTTATGCAATTGCGACAATTGCCATATTCGGATTCTGGTTCCAAAAACGCTTTCGGGCGCTTGACGTAACCAATATTTCCTCCCATTTCAACGGCGGGCTTATTCTGGGCATTGTGCTGCTGACACCCGGACTGCAGTATATTACGACTTATCTGATCAATTTTGTCTCCATAATCAATCCCCAGTGGCTGCGCTCCTATGAGTCTTTGATGGAGACCGCCGGACTGACGGATGTAACCCCTGTACTCGCGTGTTACGCAGTATTGCTTGGCCCTATCAGTGAAGAATTAATCTACCGCGGCATCATTTTATCCTATGCCAAAAAAGAATTACCGTTTTTTGCAGCCAACCTCACTCAGGCGATTTTATTCGGCGTGTACCACATGAATATTCTGCAGGGAATTTACGCATTCTTTGTCGGCCTTTTCCTTGGATATATCTGTCACAAAACGGGGAGCATTTTTCCATCCATGCTTTTGCATATCTGCTTCAACCTCTGGGGCGTCTTTGCAAACGAATTCTTCATGTATGGAGCCGACACACCGTTTTTCTTCTTTTTATGGATGATTATCGGAATTGCGCTGACACTCCTCGGCATGTTCTGTGTCAAACGCAGTTCGGTATCCAATCATACAAATGACGAAAACAAGGCTTATGGCGAATCTTCTGATGTGTAATTCATAAACGTTTCTCTCATGCGGGCGAGGGCCTTACGCCCTCCGCTTCTGCAAATCGAAGCGGCAGCCTTAGCCCGCAGTCCTCTAACAGCTCCCTATCCTGCAGAATCTCCCTGGTATCCCCGTCTCTTTGAATTTTCCCGTCATAGAGCAGAATCGTTCTCTCGCAGGTATCCCATATCATATCCAGATCATGGCTCGTTATAATCTTCGGAAATGTAAATCCGTTGAGCAGGGAAATCAGATTGCTCCTGTTCCCGGGATCAAGCGCAACCGTCGGCTCATCCAAGAGCATAAGCGAGGGCTTCATAGACAAAACGGTCGCGATTGTTACCAGCTTCTTTTCGCCCCCCGACATTTTATAAATCTGTTTCTCCCTCAAATGAGAAATATGAACCATCTCAAGCGCCGTCTCCACACGCTTTTTCACTTCCTCCTCCCCCAATCCATAATTTCTCGGCGCAAACGCAACATCCTCAAATACCGTTGTCATAAAAAGCTGACTGTCCGAATCCTGGAACACATACCCTGTCTTTTCACGAATCCCGGGCAAATTTTTCTCTGTCACGGCAAGACCGTCTATCCAAATTTCCCCCTCCGTAACCGGGCACAGTCCAACCATCAGCTTAAGCAGCGTAGATTTTCCCACGCCGTTTGCCCCGATTAAGCCTATGCTCTCATTTCCCTGCAAAGAAAATGTAATACGATCTAAGACTTTCTGCCCTGCTTCATAAGAAAATGAAACGTCCTTAAACTCTATCCTTCTTCGTTCCATCTGTTTTTCCTTTCTTACACTAACCTCAGCACTGCAAACACTGCCAACCACGCAAGTAAATAAAACCAGTCCCCTTTTTTGCATTTCCGTGCGGATACATAACGAAATTCCCCCTGATAGCCGCGCATAAGCATACTTTCGTATACCTGCGACGCCCGGTCTATGCTGCGAAGCAAAAGCTGCCCCGTCAGAGAGCCCCATACCTTAAAATGCACCCCTTTCTGTCTGGGCGCCCGCAGACAATACGCCTGCGTAATGCGGCCCGCCTCCTCCAAAAGCACACTGATATAGCGGTAAGTCAAGAGGAGCTGCGTCACAAACGCAGCCGGCACATGCATTTTCCTTAAGGAAAAACAGATCTTTTCGATAGATGTTGTGGCAATCAGAAGATAGGAGGCAAAAACGCTGTAAGCCCCCTTGACAAGAAGCGTCGCCATAGACACCATACCTCCGGTAACTTTGATCTTTCCGACGTAAAAAAATATCTGCCTGTCAAACAGCGGATTAAAAAGCCCGGCCACACACACTAACGGCAAAATGAACCGAAGCCTTCTTAATGCATCACGAAAGGAGATCTCTCCCAAAACAAAAATCACAATCGGATAAATCCCCATCAAAAGCAGCCGTGATATCTGATATTTGCCAAAAGATACAACCGTTGCAATATAGATTATGGTTAAAATCAGTTTAACCAGTGGATATATGCGATTTATCCACTGGTCTTTCTCTGCCAGACTCTCCATCCGGTGAACTTCACGGACAGCGCCCTCTATTTTACTCATTTCAATCTCTTCTTCCTAAAAAAACGAAGTGCACAGCATACGCCGATACACACAGCCAGTACAAGAACCGCACCCACGATTCCGGAAAACGTAGTTCCAAACAAGCTTTGTGATTCGGGAAACGCATAATCCGGCAGCAGCGAGGTGGTATTTTGAATATTCTCGGCCGCCGCATAAATGCCGTAATCTGCCGCTTCAAGCTCCTCCACTCCCGTCACCTGACCAATCGACCACTCCAGACCGTCAGGATTGGACGATGCCGCAAGGGACAGGCCTCCTCCGATGAGCAGCGCGAGGGCTCCAAGAATGCCAAGCGTCTTCTTATAAGAAAATCTGCCCGAAGTTTCCTCTCCTCTGCCGCCCTTTAGCAATCCCGGCCGCGCCTGATACACAAACAAAAGCACCGCAGCGGTAATACATCCCTCTACAAAGCCAATCGCCAGATGAATCGGCTGCATTGTAGCCGCAAAAACTGCAAACGGAAGCTCCGTAATGCCTGAAAACAACGTCTCCAAGGTCACGGAAAACGCCCCCATCTGAAGTGTAAGCATACTTCCGATTATAGAGCCCGCAATAATTGTTCCTGCGCTAAGCTGCCGCCTCATCAGCGGCTTCCAAACCAGAAAATATCCCAAAAAGCACCCATAAAATGCCATATTCCATACATTACATCCAAGAGCCAGAAGACCGCCGTCCGCAAAAAGCAGACATTGTATCAGTAATACGCCAATCATCGTCAGAAATCCCGCATGCGGTCCAAGCAGCGCCGTTAACATCATTCCCCCGCAAAGATGACCGGAAGAGCCTGTTCCGGGAATCGTAAAATTTATCATCTGCGCCGCAAAAACGAACGCTCCCATCACGCCCATAAGCGGAATCTTTTTCACATCATTTTCATTTCTTACCTTTTTCACCGAATATGCCGCCGCTGCCGTCGACGCAGCGTACATTGTCCCGGCCACTGCCGGTGAAACCAGTGCGTCTGCCATATGCATAAAAATATCCCTCCTTCGAACCCATATGCTTCATCTTAGCACCGTAAGAAAGCAGATACAAGCCACCCGGGGGGATATTTATGATTTAGCTTTTCACTTTGTAACAGTTCAAAAAGCCGAACTGTAATTAATCTTCATCTTTCATTTCTACTGTAATTTTGTTCAATTTCCAGATATCATCCACATATTCCTGAATCGTACGGTCAGAGGAAAACTTACCTGATTTTGCAACATTTAAAATTGCACTTCTGGCCCACTTTTTCTCATCCTTATACGCTTCCATAACACGTTTCTGCGCATCGGCATAGGAGCGGAAATCTGCCAAAATAAAATACATATCTGCGCGGTTTGTACACTGTGT
The DNA here is from genome assembly GCA_947564465.1 of uncultured Roseburia sp. GTDB lineage: Bacteria > Bacillota > Clostridia > Lachnospirales > Lachnospiraceae > Roseburia_C. The sequence continues at coordinate 18,013 of CANOCV010000008.1, forward strand.
ATTTAACAGAGAATTGTACAAATCACGGAACATTTCGGAATCGTTGCGGGAATATGCGCCGTTAATCAGCTGCATCAATACTGTGCGGACATCCTGGTCACTGTTAAAAATCTGCATCGGATCATAATCGCGTTTCTGCTCATGCGCAATTACCTCATCCGAACTCATACCGAAGATAAACGCATGCTCCTCGCCTACCTCTTCCACAATTTCCACGTTGGCGCCGTCCATGGTTCCAAGCGTTAACGCACCGTTTAACATAAACTTCATATTACCTGTTCCGGACGCCTCCTTGCTTGCCGTCGAAATCTGCTCGCTGACATCCGCCGCCGCAAAAATCATCTCCGCGTTCGATACACGGTAGTCCTCAATAAATACAACTTTAATTTTTCCGTTAATGCTCTTGTCGTTGTTGACAACGTCCGCAACGGAATTTATCAGCTTGATAGTCAGCTTCGCGTTTTTGTAGCCCGCCGCCGCTTTTGCGCCGAAAATAAACGTTCTCGGAATGAACTCCATTTCAGGATGCTCTTTTAACTGGTTATACAGATACATTACATGCAAAATGTTTAAAAGCTGACGCTTATATTCATGCAGACGCTTTACCTGTACGTCAAAGATAGAGCGCGGATTTACTTCGATTCCGTTATGCTCTAAGATATATTTTGCAAGACGCAGCTTATTCTGATACTTAATGTTCATAAACTCCTGCTGAGCCTTCTCATCATCCGCATAGATTGCGAGCTTGTCTATATGGGACAGCTCCGTAACCCAGTCGTTGCCGATATGATCTGTCACCCACTTTGCGAGCAGAGGATTTCCATGCATCAGGAAACGACGCTGTGTGATACCGTTTGTCTTATTATTAAATTTCTCCGGGAACATCTGATAGAACTCCTTCAGCTCCTGGTTCTTTAAAATCTCCGTATGCAGACGTGCCACGCCGTTGACGGAATATCCCGCGCAAATCGCAAGATGAGCCATCTTCACCTGTCCGTCATATACAATCGCCATCTTCTGTACCTTGTTGTGATCTCCAGGGAATTTCTTCTGAATGTCAAGGATAAAGCGGCGGTTAATCTCCTCTACAATCTGGTAAATTCTTGGAAGAAGCCTTGAAAAGATCTCAATCGGCCATTTCTCCAGCGCTTCCGCCATAATTGTATGGTTGGTGTACGCGCATGTTCTTGTCGTAATATTCCATGCGTCATCCCAGTCTAAGCCTTCCTCATCTACAAGAATACGCATCAGCTCCGCAACAGCAACGGTCGGATGCGTGTCGTTCATCTGAATCGTCACCTTCTCCGGCAGCATATGGATGTCGGAATGAGCCTTCTTAAATCTTGCAATCGCACGCTGTAAGCTTGCAGACACAAAGAAATACTGCTGTTTCAGACGCAGCTCTTTTCCTGCAATATGGTTATCGTTCGGATACAGAACCTCAACCAGATTCTTTGCAAGATTCTGCTGTTCCACTGCCTTGTGATAATCTCCCTTGTCAAAGGAATCCAGCTGGAATACCTCCACCGGCTGAGCATCCCAGATCATCAGCGTATTTACTACGTTATTGTCATATCCTACAATCGGCATATCATACGGCACCGCAAGCACAGACTGATAATTCTTCTGTACGAACTTCGTTCTTCCGTCCCCCTGTACCTCTGCCGTTACATAACCGCCGAATTTAACCTCAAAGGAATGCTCCGGTCTGCGAAGTTCAAACGGATATCCGTCTTTCAGCCAGTTATCCGGCACCTCCACCTGATATCCGTCCTCAATTTTCTGCTTAAACATACCGTAACGATAGCGGATTCCACATCCGTATGCCGGATAGCCAAGCGTTGCAAGGGATTCCATAAAGCAGGCTGCCAATCTCCCGAGTCCGCCGTTTCCGAGCGCCGGGTCCGGCTCCTGATCCTCAATGATATCTAAGTTTAAGCCCATTTCCTCAAGCGCTTCTTTTATATCGTCATAAGCTGTCAGATTGATCAGGTTGTTGCCCAAGGCACGTCCCATCAAAAACTCCATGGACATATAGTAAACAAATTTCGGGTCCTCTTTGTCAAATGCCTGTTGTGTCGCGAGCCATTCGTCTATAATGACATCCTTCACTGCATACGAAACCGCCTGAAAAATTTCCTGCTGCGTTGCCTCGTCCAATGTTTTTCTAAAAAGTATTTTTACACTCTCTGTTACACTTTTTTTGAAAGCTTCTTTTTCAAACATTTTGCTTTTCATCGCTTGCTCCTCCTTTGGATAATCGCCTTGTTTCAGAAAAAAAGGGGAGCGGGCTCTCCTCTTTCCGACTCCTCTTTTTCCATTTTTCTTACCTTTTCTCGACTCCGAGTAAAACTTTTTCACCATTAATATTCCATTCCTTCTGATATCCGGTTACATCACCGGAAATAATTTCTTCCGCAAGTACATCCTGGCAGATTTCACCGCCAAACTTCTCAAAGACCGTCTTCACTTTATCCTCTGCCTTATATGATACGGTGATCTTATCCATTACCTCAAATCCTGCTTCTTTTCTCATCGTCTGGACTTTACTGATGATTTCCCGTACAAAACCTTCCTCCAGCAGCTCCGGTGTCAGATTCGTGTCGAGAACAACGGTTACTTCATTATCACCCTCCGTCATGTAGCCTTCCATCTGTGTCATAGTGATAAGCAAATCCTCTTCACATAATACTACTTCTTCATTTATGCTGTCAAGTTTCAACCCGCCGTTCTTTTTCAATTCCGCCATCGCTGCATTGCCGTCAAGCTCCGATAACGCCTTTTGAATCTGGCCTAAGTATTTTCCATACTTCGGTCCCACAGTGCGCAGCTGCGGCTTAAAGGTATAACTTGTATATGAACTGACATCGTCGGTAAAGCTTACTTTCTTAACATTCAGCTCATCCTCGATAATTTCGGTAAAATACCCCGAAAGCTCGTACGGCGCTTTTACATACATTGTCCCGATCGGCTGACGGTTCTTGATATTAGCCGCATTGCGGCAGGCACGCCCCATCACGACTACCTTTAGTACCTCCCGCATATTTTTCTCTAACTCTTTATCAATTGCAGTCTCATCGGCTGTCGGATAATCACAGAGATGAACGCTCTTTGGCTCCTCCTTGTTGATGCTGCACACCAGATTGCGGTAAATTTCTTCCGCCATAAACGGAATCATCGGCGCGGCTGCCTTACATACCGTCACAAGGGCCGTATACAACGTCATATAGGCATTGATTTTATCCTGCTCCATGCCCTTCGCCCAGAAACGTTCACGGCTGCGTCTTACATACCAGTTGCTCATCTCGTCCACAAATTCGTCCAACGCCCTTGCCGCCTCCGGAATCCTGTAATTTCCAAGATTGTCATCCACGGTCTGAATCAGCGTATTCATCTTAGAAAGGAGCCATTTATCCATAACGGAAAGCTTTTCATAATCCAATGTATATTTTGTCGCGTCAAATCCGTCGATATTTGCGTAGAGCACAAAGAACGCGTAGGTATTCCAGAGCGTTCCGAGGAACTTACGCTGTCCCTCCTGCACTGCCTTGCCATGGAAACGGTTCGGAAGCCACGGCGCAGAATTTATATAGAAATACCAGCGGATCGCGTCTGCACCGTATGTCTCTAAAGCTTCAAACGGATCGACTGCATTTCCTTTGGATTTGCTCATTTTTTGTCCGTTCTCATCCTGCACATGTCCAAGCACGATTACATTCTCATAAGGCGCCTTGTTAAATAAAAGCGTGGATTCCGCCATAAGCGAATAAAACCAGCCGCGCGTCTGATCCACTGCCTCGGAAATGAACTGCGCCGGAAACTGCTGCTCAAACACTTCCTTGTTCTCAAACGGATAATGATGCTGTGCAAACGGCATCGCACCCGAATCAAACCAACAGTCAATTACCTCCGGCACTCTGTGCATAATTTTGCCGCAGTCCGGACATTTCATCGTCACTTCATCAATGTACGGTCTGTGAAGCTCCACCTTCTCTACCTCAGGATTTCCGCATCTTCCTGCAAGCTCCTTGCGGCTTCCGATCGCCTCCTGGTGTCCGCATTCGCATTCCCATACATTCAGCGGCGTTCCCCAGTACCGGTTACGGGAAATTCCCCAGTCCTGAATATTCTCAAGCCAGTCTCCGAAACGGCCTTTTCCGATAGACTCCGGTATCCAGTTTACCGTGTTGTTGTTTCGGATCAGATCCTCTTTGACTTCTGTCATTTTGATAAACCAGGATTCTCTCGCATAGTAGATAAGCGGCGTATCACAACGCCAGCAATGCGGATAATCATGCTCGAACTTCGGCGCGTCAAACAAAAGTCCTTTCTCATCCAAATCCTTTAAGATCATCGGATCCGCTTTCTTGACAAATACTCCCGCATAGCTTGTCTCCTCTGTCAGCTCACCCTTGCCGTTTACAAGCTGCACAAACGGAAGCTCATACGCACGCCCAACCTTTGCGTCATCCTCACCAAAAGCCGGAGCAATGTGGACGATACCCGTACCGTCTGTCATGGTTACATAGGAGTCACACGTAATGTAATGCGCTTTTTTTCTCTGTTTGGTTATGATTTCATTTGCAAAATCAAACAACGGCTCATATTCTTTATATTCAAGCGCCTTTCCCTCACAGGACTCTAATATCTCGTACGCCCCTGTCTCCTTCTCTCCGAGCGTCTTATCCAGCAATGCCTGTGCCATATAATAAGTATAACCGTCCTGCGCCTTTACCTTACAATAAATTTCATCCGGATTTACACAGAGCGCGACATTGCTTGGAAGCGTCCACGGCGTCGTTGTCCATGCCAGAAAATATGCGTCCTCACCCACAACCTTAAAGCGAACAACCGCAGAACGCTCTTTGACTGTCTTATATCCCTGCGCCACCTCCTGAGACGAAAGCGGCGTTCCGCATCTCGGGCAGTACGGCACAATCTTAAATCCCTTGTACAAAAGCTTCTTATCCCAAATCTGCTTCAGCGCCCACCATTCGGATTCGATAAAATTATCATCATAGGTCACATAGGGATCATCCATGTCCGCCCAAAAACCGACGGTCCCCGAAAAATCCTCCCACATACCCTTGTACTTCCAGACAGATTCCTTACATTTTTTGATAAACGGCTCCATACCGTATTCCTCGATCTGCTCCTTGCCGTTTAATCCCAGGAGCTTCTCAACCTCCAGCTCCACCGGGAGTCCATGCGTATCCCAGCCGGCTTTTCTCGGAACCATTTTCCCCTTCATGGTCTGGTAACGCGGAATCATATCCTTGATCACTCGAGTCAGCACGTGTCCGATATGAGGCTTGCCGTTTGCCGTCGGCGGTCCATCATAAAACGTATAAACCTCGCCATCTTTACGGTTTTCCATGCTCTTTTTGAAAATGTCATTCTCACGCCAGAACTTTTCTACTTCTTTTTCTCTGTCTACAAAGTTCAAATTGCTGTCAACTTTCTTATACATGACTCTCCTCCATAATTTTAGTAAAGTCTTTCCTATGATACTTACGGAACCTGTCACCGGCAGCTTCCTTCAGATGCATGGCAAGAACAAAAGTGCGCTTCGCACACCTTCGCGGATTAACAACTTTCAATGCGCAGCTTTTGTTTCCGCGCGCGGATTTGTCCTAAGGGGTACCAGGCTTGCCTGGGGGATTCCTTAGGACTATTGCAAAGCAATAAATTCCTCTTGCATCCGTGCGCATAAGCTTTTATATCATAGGAAAGTCGTAGGTTTTAGCACTTCACAGTAACAAGGTCTTTCCTATGATACTTACGGAACCTGCCACCGGCAGCTTCCTTCAGATGCATGGCAACAAAAAAGCTTCCGCCCTGTAAAAAGGACGAAAGCTCATTATCTTCGTTCACCACCTTATTACAATGTACTTAAGGGTATCCCTGCATACACGCCTTCCGTAACGGGGAAGCGCCGTCAGCCTCTACTCGCCTGTTTTTCATGCTTTCGGACCGCAACTTAGAAGTGATCTTCACCAATGCCATACTCGTACCGGCTCCCACCTTACCCGGCTCTCTGCGACTTTCCGTCAATGGTTACTGTCTTCGTCATCGTCTTTCACAGTGTTATTTGAGGAATTTTCTAATTCCAAAGTATATTCAGTATAAAACTATCTATCTATGTTTGTCAATAAATTTTTTAATAACAGTTTGACAATCGGCAATCCCGATAATAAAACTATAACCTGAAATCATTCTATACTGCTTAAAACACCCATTTCCACCTCATACACCCGATCACATAACACCTCAATATCAAAGGAGTTATGCGAAGATATCAGTATACATTTCCCTCTCTTTTTTTCCTCCAGAAGGAGCGAGCGAATCTTTGCCGACATCTGCTTATCCAGACCATTGAAAGGCTCATCCAAAACCAATATCGACGGATTTTCCATTAACGCCTGTGCAATTCCAAGACGCTGGCGCATCCCAAGAGAATATTTTCTGACCGGCAATCTCAATTTCCAATCAAGCCCTACCAAGTCCATACTCTTTTTAATCTGCGCATCATCAATCATGTCACGCAGATTCGCCAATATCTTCAAATTCTTATATCCACTGTAATAAGGCATAAATCCCGGTGTCTCGATCACTAAGCCGATATCGTTCGGAAAATCAATATCTCTTCCAAGCTCTTTTTCATTTACTCGAATTGTCCCCGTAAACGCAGTCTGAAAGCCGCAAATGCATTTCATTATCATGGTTTTTCCGGAACCATTACAGCCGACCAGACCAACAATCTCGCCCGCATTCACCTGGAGATTAATATCATTTAATAATTTGTGCTTTTTTAATTCTAATGCAACATGCTCCACACGAATCATTCCGTTTTCTCCTCCCACAAAATATCTAACGGCACATCTTTTGCACGCCTGTAAATCAATCCATTCACGATTATGAGACATCCAAAAAAGAAAAGGATTGATCCCCATATCGGAAATACATATTGTCTGTAATAAATCTGATAATGTAACCATACAATCGTATGTCCTGACGGAAACAGCCACATGAGAGGACTCCTTAATGCAGCGAATGCTGTACCGACTGCAATTAACGCTATTTCAACCCATAGCATTAGCTTTTTTTTCGCATACAAGGAAGCAAGCAAAATAACCGCCCCCCACAACAGCAAATAAAGCAGCAGCAAACCATATGTGAGCGCAAATGCCTGAAACGGCGGCATCTGATTATACAATTGACCGGGAATCAAATTATTCATATATACGACCACTCCCTGTCCCTTGCGGAGGGAATCGTAATTGGTAGTGACAATACTCCATCCATTGATCAAATATGCATCGCAAAAAACCTGCACACAGCTTGAAAGAATCAGCAGTAAAAGATATGTTCCCACACTGGTAAACTGAAACAACAATTCTCCCAATACCCAGTTCATTCTGCCAGCCCTCGGCAATAGGTAATAGAGATTGGAACTGACATGCGGAAAATCGGACGTCAGGATTAAATAAAAAAGCGGCAGCAGCAGTAAAATAACTCCGGAATTGCCAATTGCAATCGCCGGTTCCACCAGATTGATAATCTGATCGATATCCTCCGCAGCCGCTAACATCGGACAAATAACCAGTTCCCTCATCAATACCAGCAAGATAATAATAACAATCCATTTTGAATTGAGAATCCATCGCATATATTCATCCTTAAAAATGCGAACCACTATTTTTCCCGAAATTTTCCCATTGTTTTGCATCAGCTTTTTGATATCACGTTCCATACATCCTCCCCTTGTATTTCCATATCCGGACGGAAATGACATACGTCAACAAAATCGTAATCACTGCCCACAGTAATACATCCTGCTCCACATAGTTAAATAAAACATAATTAAACAAAAACGGCAGTGTTACATTCACATAAATGTTATTTCCGATACTGGCAAAGAGGTAAGCCACAGCTGCAACTGCACCCGCCCATAAGACATAGGAAACAGTAGCAATTGCCGCACGTCTAAGTTCCGCACCCAGTATATCCTCCTCTGCATCAATTACCTGTATATTTCCAAAGTCTGCCCGAAGCGGAAACTGTGTTCCTATGACAAGCGCATATAAGAGCAATGCACCAGCCACCAACAGCATTCCACACCCTACGGCTGCCCAAAAACTTTTTCTTACATATCTGCGAAGACCTATTCTGTTCAAAATAAACATATCATAATGGTAGATATGTTCATCACAAAACAGGGAAATTGTCGGAAATGACACCGCAATCGGCAACAGCATAAGAAACCACTGGTTGAATCCTCTTATGTAAACAGACGAACTGCTATGCTGGAATTTAAATGCCTGACTTGCTTTTGTCATAATACTCCATACGGACATCTCCTGTCCGTCCATATGATCAAGCATCCCAACAAAACATAGCACAAATACGCCCAAGAGTCCTAACAAAAAATATTTTCCAATCACCCGATTTTTCAAATAATCCCCCCTTAATTTACATAATGCTTCTCTTCCAGATTGCTTGTCACTTCCCCTGTAAGCATATCCACATTCACATAACATACCGCATTTCCATCGCTAATCCAAAAGTTCGAAAGATCCTTTCCATATTCAATTATGAAAGAATAAACCGGTCTTGTCCTCACCTCATTTCCCGCTTTTGCATAGTACTCCTTACCAGACTCATAATCATAAATCGGTTCTAAGGTATACACCACATTAATCTCCCGAATCGTTACTGCCTTAAAACCGGATAATTCTCTGGATACCAGCGAAACCGCCGACGGGAAATCAAGGATTTTATCCTCTTTTTCGTATTCCCTCACCTGAAACTGCCCATTATTGTTACAACATAACACCGTATTCGGCCTATTCATATCCATCCTCACGGAATTGTCCATCCTTCCAACTCTATATATGCCGCCTTCTTCTATGATACCTCCGCCAAAATAATCAAGAGCTGCGCCATGATACTGCATCTGCGCCAGCAAGGATAAACGGTTTTTATTCTCACCCAAATGCCGGATATACACTGTTCCAACATGATAGGTGAATGTATCATCGAAAATATCGTTGTGATTTAACTGTTCTTCCGCCCAGCGTATCTGATCTTTTAACCGAATCTCCTCATCTCCCAATATAAACGAGAGTTCCATATCATCACCGGCTCCTCGGAACAGACGCGTCGTATTATCGTACAATTCCTCTAACTCCGCCTCACTCATCGTTTCCTTTTCATATGCCTCCCCCGACGACCATGCAAACGTCCCATTATCCATCACCCAAAAATATTCTTTATCCTCGGCGTTATCGTAAATCACAGCATCATCCCCCTCAAGCGCTCCCTTAGACTCCTGCCATTCTGTCGGATGAACCTGAAAGAATTCGGCCAACGCCTCCTTATTCTTTTGGAAATCTTCAACAAAGGCAAGCCGGAGTTTTCCTATATCTTCAATACTTGAAAAATCAACTGTCTTTGGTAAGATCAAATTCTCCGGCACTGTCGGCAGATCCTCAATAGACGCTTGATTCAGTTCCGTGACCGTACAGTAATTGAGCTCCGCTTCCACCGTATGTTCATTCTTCTGGTATCGCTCCATCTGATCCCGAACCTCCCGCGGCGCCTGCTGGCAGGATGCCAGCAGACCAACCGCAGAGACAAGCAGAATCCATGATATGTACTGATGTTTCCTCCCTGCCATAACTCCTCCTAATACGTTAACGTACCCGCCGGAAGTATAGTTCCCGAGCCATAATCCTTAAGCGTCGCAGAAGCATATATTACTTGATCTTTCTTTTTGCCTGTAACCGTTGTATTCCCATTTGATTCAAATCTTGATGATATCCCATTACTGGTATACACATATACCTTCGCATAGCTATTCATGTTTGACACCTTCATCGTGGTACTTGTCTGAGTCGTTGTAACATATTGATCCCATTTATAGATGTTTTCTGTTGTGGGAGCGCCTTTCACAAACCTCAAATGCCAATTAAGTGTTGCAGCGTCAGCAGTACTTGCAAACGCAGTCGTTCCCATCATAATCGCCATTGCAAACGCAGCCATTTTTTTTGTTAAATTCATCATAACGTTCATTCTCCTTTACTTTTTGCACTTGTTAATTTGTTACTTATATATTAATTGCGCGCAAATTAATATCCTAATTATAGAAGTTTTTATTTAACCCCCTATATATTAGACAATTGAACCCGCCATTTGGTTCCCAAAAAATGTCTTTTTTATTTTCTTTTCATCTGTTTTTCCGGTATACTTACGTAACCTGCCACCGGCAGCTTCCTCCAGATGCATGGCAACAAAAACAGCCGCCCAACATCTGTAAAACGATGTTGGGCGGCATAGTAACCGCACACGCTATCTTCGAACCCCGATTTTCTCCCCAAGCTTTACCTTCGTCTCCATCCCTCTGAAAGAATTGACCAAAATATCCTCATCTACAAGAATCTTATCCTTTTCAAATGCCAGAATCACCGTGGAGCCGCCAAACTCAAAGCGTCCCTTTTCTTCGCCGCGCTTTACCGCGCCGCTCTGATGATAATTTACAATTTTTCCGACTAAGAGCGCCCCTACCTCCATCATAAGGATATTGCCAAAATTCTCACTCTTCAGTATGGAATACTCCCTCGTATTTTCCTTGTAAATCGGAAACACGTCGTTCGCTAACGGGTTGACTGTGTGAAACACTCCGGGAATACGGCGGTTTTTTGACTTGATTCCATCATCAACATAGCCGTACCGGTGATAATCATCCACACTCAGCCGGAATACAAACAGCGTCCCCCCCTCGTAACGTGCGGCAAGCTTTCTGTCCCTTAATAACTCCGCCATCGTATACCGTGTGTTTTTTATACAAAACCGCGCATCTCTCTTAATAGGATAAACGCTAAGCCTACTGTCGCACGGTGCCGTCAGATGTTCCACAGTATTGTCAACCGGCCGCTTCCCTTCCTTTATTTTCCTGGTAAAAAAGTCATTGTAAGAGCGGTACTGTCTTGACTCAAACTCAGACATATCAATCCGGCTGCTCTTGATAAACGGAGCAATCATGCACTTTGATGCACGGCTGTCTAAGAGCTTCCCGATTAAAACGGAAACCCCGGGTCTCACAAGACCGGAAAGTATCATCCTGCCGACGGCAGTTTCATAGAGAAACACAAGTACTTTGTTCTGTGTCTCATTCTGTTCTACCTCATATCCTTCTCTGTCCACGCAGATCATCGACATTTACTCCTTTTTTGGCTCATTCATATATTTTTTCAACAGACGCGAAATCTCCTGCATGTCAATCGGCTTTGCGACATGGGCATTCATTCCGCAGTCCAAACAATGCTTAATATCCTCCGAAAATGCATCCGCAGTCATCGCTATAATCGGGATATCATGGTCAGCCCGCTCCAAAGCCCTGATCGCCTTGGCAGCCTCATAACCGGTCATTACAGGCATCCGAATATCCATAAGAATCGTATCGTAAAAGCCCACCGAAGACTGGCTGAACTTATCCACACATATCTGACCGTTCTCCGCCCGTTCAAGCTCTAAGCCAAGCGCAGAGAGCAGTTCCTCGGCAATCTCCCAGTTCAGATCGTTGTCCTCCGCCAAAAGAATACGCCTGCCGTCAAAGCCGTCATTCGTCTCCTCCAAAGCCTCCTGACTCTCCTCTGTCTGATTGGCAAACGGTCTGAGTCCATAGAACAAGGTAGACTGAAACAGTGGCTTGGATATAAAACCGCTGACACCCGCATCTCTTGCATCCTCTTCAATCTCCGCCCAATCATAGGCAGAGATCAATAAAATCGGCATCTCGTCTCCAATACGCTTACGAATCTCGCGCGCCGCCTCAATTCCATCTATTCCAGGCAGCTTCCAATCTAAAAGAATAATATGGTAATCATGATGCCTCTTATGATGCTCTTCCACCATTTCAACTGCCGTTTCGCCGTCTAATGTCCATTCCGCCTTGACGCCAATATTCTTTAATGATTCCACCACGCTCTGGCAAAGCTGCTCGTCATCGTCCACCACCAGCATATTCCACTCCGGCAGAACCATATCAACTTCCTCTTCAACGGCCTTTTCCATATCCAAAGTGACACGGAACTCGGTACCCCTGCCAACCTCACTGTCCACTTCAATCGTGCCGCCCATGGTGTCTACGATATATTTCGTAATTGCCATCCCAAGACCTGTGCCCTCTGTCTTATGAACGCGCGCGCTGTCCTCCCTCGTAAAGGAATCAAATATTTTTTCCTTGAATTCCGGCGTCATGCCGATTCCGTTATCCTTCACCTGCAAATGAATCCGAATATAACCATCGCCCTTCGGAGACTCCTCTTCATACAAAGATACCTGAATGATGCCGCCCTCCGGAGTAAATTTTATCGCGTTTGACAGAAAATTCAAAAGCACCTGATTCAGACGCACGCTGTCACAGTATACATTCTCTACCAAAATATCACGGATAATCACATCAAACTGCTGTTTTTTTGTTTTCACCTGTGGCTGCACAATACTAACAATGCTATCCATCACTTCGCGCAGAGATATCCTATCCATATTCAGCGTCATCTTTCCGCTCTCAATCTTAGACATGTCCAGCACATCATTGATTAGACCGAGCAAATGTTTGCTGGAAAGCGAAATCTTCTTAAGGCAGTTTTGAACCTGCTGAGTATTATCAATATTTGCAGTCGCAATCGCCGTCATACCGACAATCGCATTCATCGGCGTACGGATATCATGACTCATATTGGAAAGGAACTCACTCTTTGCCTTATTTGCATGAACCGCCTCCTGCCTGGCTGCCTCCACTGCCTGAAAATGCTGCTTGTTCAGTCTGGAATACCCGAAAAAGATCAGCAGCAGCGGAATTAAAATTATCACGCACGTCCCCAAAACGACAACGATCCACTGTTCGCTTAGAGTATTAATCGTCTCATCCAGCGTACCGAACGGCATAACGGTAATCAGATACCACTCCGAATAAGGAAGCGGGCTTGCATACAAATACCGGCGTTCTCCATCCGCACAAAATATGCTGCTGTAATCCGCTCGCGCAGCGATTGCCTCCTGCAGTTCCTGCACATACTGCTCCGGTGTCTTTCCATCCAGCTCCGAATAAGTATTTCGAACACGGTCAAAATAATTCTCTCTGAACGCCCCTCCATTCCGGATTACAAAGGCCCCGTCCTTGTTAATCACATGGGAATACGCCATCGCATTCGTCTGATCTAAAGAAAGCAGCTCGCCAATATAATCAGCAGAAATACCCGCCACCAATGCGATACTCTCCGTCCCTTCCTTTACCGGATACTCCGCCGAAACGCCAAGCAGCACAATCTTCTCTCCGGAAGCGTTGATCCCTGCCGCCACCCTTTTCTCTTTATCAAGCATAGACTTCAGAAAAATCTCCGGATTCATCAGCTCCACCTGATCTCCGTAAATCATGTCAAATTCCCCTTCGCTGGTGTAAAACGCCAGATAATCAAAACTGCGGGCCTGCGCATTAAACTTCAGATTATCCCGCAATTTAACGGCGTCATCCGCACTCTCCGGCGGAATCGTATGCACGAGCGCATCAACCTGCTCCAACCGCAGGTCAATCGTAGTTTCAAAATGCATCGTAATCTGCTCGCTTGTCCCCGACATATAAAATTTCCCGATCTCACGAATCGCATCCGAACTTTTATTCGTCATAAAAAATGCCAGAAACAAGAAAATGAAAATACAAAGAATAAATACAAGAATGAAGCTGACAGTCAAATACCTCATCGTTTTTTTCTTCATTTTGCCCCTCCAATTGATCTTAACTTTCCGTAATCATAAAAAAATCAACGCATCCATTATGATGCCATTATATACAATCCGATACTTAAAATCAATAGGCAGCCCTATTCTTGCCCTGTCATTGTAACAGTTCAGATAAGCTGCCCTGTTACATGCAAAAATCCCTTTAAAATCGCTTTGCGATGGGTTTTTTGCACTCCTGAATCATTCTCTTACGGTCTATGCAGTAAGCGCACAGAACTGTCTGAACTGTTATCTGTCATTACCCCAAGCAGCGGGCTTTCCACAACAGGCATTCTGACAATGCGGTATCTGGAAAAAAGAAGAATTACCACTACCGCCGCCCCTACAATCAGCACAAGGAGCGCAATCATTTTATTTGAAGGCTTTCTGAGCCTGAAATTTACGATAAACAGCGTTCCCACTATGAGCAGCGTCGCAAGCAATATCCATCTAAAGCTTCCCTCCGAAATGCAAAAATTGAGCAAAAACACCAGCGGCAGCACAATCGCCATTGTTGTAATCGGCAGGCCCCGGTAATATTTATTAACGCCCTCCTCTTCCCGCTGACGGTTCGTCTCCAGCACGTTAAAGAACCCCAGACGGATTACGGAGCAAACGCAATAATATCCGATTACAACTCCTCCGACGATACCGCGGACTCCAAGCAGATAACAGATCATTGCCGGAAAAACTCCAAAACAGACAACATCACAGAGCGAATCAATCTGAATGCCAAACAGCTTTTCGTCCTTTGTCCTATTTTTCTTCGTCCTTGCAATCTTACCGTCAAACATGTCACATAGACCGGATATCGCGAGACAGACAATCGCTGTGCGGAATCTTCCGTCAATCGCCTGCGTCATTCCAAACACCGAGCATACCAGGCTAATGTATGTGAGCAATACCGTATAATCATAAAAACCTATCATTTTTCTATCTTCCCTTCTCTTTTCGCCCAATCACAAAGTGGGCAACTATCGTAAGCAACGCGCTGATAATAAGCTCCGTATAGTAACTAAGTCCTCTGCTGACAACCATCGCCGGAAGCGTAATGCTTCCAAACACAGGAACAAACATTCCCATAAACAGTCTTTCGCTGATTCCCATTCCGCCCGGAAGCGGCAGCATGTCAACCGCCACAGAGATCATTCCCTGTAAAATCACTACCGTTACCATTCCCGTACCACTCATTCCAAAAGAGCGGTATACCAGATATGTCACATAAAACAGCAGCAGCCTCTGCACAACCGTAATGACAAAGACATTCCACACCACCAGCCTGTGTGTTGCGAAATAAGATGCCACATCTTGATACTGCTCCATCGCATGTCCAATCTTTTCAAGGTAATGATCCTTCCTCTTAATCAAACGGATTTTGCCAAGACCACGAATGATCGCCAAAAGCATATTTTTGGCCATAGTCGGATGAAACACTAAAAGCATCATAAAACTGACGCAGAATACATTGAGCGCCACCCCTAAGTAACACCAGCCAATCACCGGCTGCAAATATACCATAACCTCCTGCGGACGAAAAATTACAACCGCCGCTCCCAGCACAACAAGCACCAGCTTATATGTAATCGTGACAATCATTAATACAAGCGTGGACACCGGCACCGGAATCTTATCTTTACGCATGTAGTATATCTGCGCGGGCTGACCGCCTGTTGCCGACGGTGTAATACAGCTGAAAAAGAAACCGACAAACGAGTATAAAAAACAGTGGAGAAGCTTTACCTTCTGTTTGATTGTATGCATCATGTAATAAATGATGACCGACTCGCTTCCAATAAAGAAAACTACGCAGACAACCGCCACCAGCCAATAACGTGTGTCCGCACTCTTTATATAAGATATCAGCTCACCCATATCCTGCCCATGAAACACACAATAAATCGTAATCAAAAACACCGCTGTCAAAAACACTGCGTTTAGAATCCCTTTTTTCTTATTCATCATAATAACTTACCCCAAAAATCCTTTTTCCAATCCCCTCAAAAAAATGCCTGATTATTTGATAGCATTTTGTGTGATTTGAGATAAACCAACACAGCTCCGCAATCAAGATTCCTCCCGGTATATCCACTAGATAATGCTGTTTTGTAAACTGGGTAGACGCACAAATCATCAAGGCAAATATACACGTAAACGCTTTATACCACAGAGGAAGCTTCCTGCTCCTCCTCACTCCGATAAAACAGAACCAGCTCACCAGACAATGAATAGAAGGAAACAGATTCGTCGGCGCATCCAAAGCATAAATAAGACGTATCAACCATGCGGTAAAACCGTCCCCGACAACTTCCGGACGGACATTTGTCGTGGGAAGAAAAACAAAAAATACCATACAAATCAACCGTGACATCATATCGGCCGCCGCAAAGCGATACCATTTCTTTTTTCCCTCCCTGGCAATCACAATATAGCTTAACGCCCAAAATGCAAAACTCAATACATAAATCAGCACCCACTCCCGGACAAACGGAATTTTTCGGTCCCATTCGCTTGTCAAATCATAATGGTAAGCGCTTTTTAAGGCAATCTGTGTTCCGGTATATATGATACTGTTAAACAGACAGCACCCAATCAACGGCAGCAGCCCGTACATGGGAATCCATTTCCCGATATATCTCTGATACCATCTCCCCAAACCTGTTTCCTGTTTCATAATTGCTTTTCCTTTCGGTAACGTATTCTTCTATTATACTACCAATTTCTTAATATTTTATAAACATTAATTTTAATTTCCTTAAGGATACGGTAAAGATACAGTAAAATAGAATCCTGCTTTGCAGGATTCCCCGCCTGCGGAGGATCGCTTTAGCGATAAATTTCCTTTCCGCCGCATGGCGATCCTGCCCGGAGGGCTTTTTATATCATAGGAAATCGCTATACTTTAGCACTTTAATTCATCAAATCATTTCCTGATAACATAAAAAAGCATAATGACCGGAAAATCTCCAACCATTATGCCTTTTAGAATTTATTTTCGACTACTGTCAACAAATTGTCCTAATCCATCCCTCCGGCGCTTCGATGTGACCCATCTGGATTCCAGTTAAAGTATCGTATAATTTCTTGGTAGTTGCTCCCATCTCATCCATGCCGCTTGGGAAACAAATCTCTTCCCCTTGACGAACGATCTTACCGACAGGTGAAATTACAGCTGCCGTCCCGCAAAGACCGGCCTCCTCAAAGTCCTTCAATTCATCAAAGTAAACTTCCCTGTGCTCTACCTCCATCTTAAGATAGCGCTCCGCCACATACATGATAGAACGACGTGTAATCGACGGTAAAATAGAATCGGACTTCGGTGTCACAAGCTTATGATCCTTCGTGACAAAAATAAAGTTCGCCCCGCCTGTCTCTTCCACCTTCGTACGGCTCTGCGGATCCAGATACATATTCTCATCAAATCCATCCCTGTGCGCGCTCACGATTGCATGAAGGCTCATCGCATAGTTCAGCCCCGCCTTAATATGTCCTGTTCCGTGCGGAGCGGCGCGGTCAAAATCACTCACACGGATTGTAAGCGGCTTTGCACCGCCCTTAAAGTAAGGGCCTACCGGTGTAACGAACACACGAAACTGATATTCATCCGCCGGCTTTACGCCGATTACGGGATTCGTCCCCATCATATACGGACGGATATAAAGCGTTGCCCCTGAGCCATACGGCGGAACATATTCTGTATTTGCCTTTACCACCTGCTCAATGGCGTCAATAAACCGATCCTCCGGAAATACCGGCATCTCAAGTCTCCGTGCGGAATCCGCAAGACGGCTTGCATTTAAGTCGGGACGAAATGTGACAATACGGCCGTCTTCCGTTGTGTATGCCTTCAATCCTTCAAAGATTGTCTGTGCATACTGAAATACTCCGGCACACTCATTCAATACGATATTCGCATCTTCCGTTATTGCCCCCTCATCCCATGCTCCATTTTTATAATTGGACACATATCTCTTTTCTGTCTGCATATAGCCAAATCCAAGGTTTGCCCAGTCCAACTGCTTTTTTTCCATACTAAATCCCTCCATTACTTTATCCTATTGTAGTACAGCAAATATCATTTGTCCAGACTTTCTTCAACCGGCTATTATATGATTTTTCTATTTCTATTATTCCAAAAAGTTATAAAAGTCCGCCTATATTATAAGTACATAATCTTTTCGCTGTCAAACATTTTGGCAAGTCCGGCCGCAAGAAACAGAACATAAACCAGGTTGCTCAAAAGCGTTATCACAATATTTACAGGCAAAACCGCAAACGCAAAAATACTGTTCATACACTGCACACTGTTATAAAAAGGAATCACATACCAATACCACTCTGTCGGCGCTCCGCTTCCAAGCATCGAAGAGAACGCTACCAGCATCACAATAACCATAAGCGGCATGATGGCCGTTGACGCCTCCTTTACACTCTTTGCGTACGCAGAAATCACGGATAACGCCGCAACCATTACAAGCACCGTTGTGAGAATGATAAACAGCAGCATCATATATTCATTTACTCCATAGACGTCGGCTCCGATTGTTCCCGATTCTGTGCCCATCATTTTCGGCAGAGAAAGCATGGTTCCAAGAAAACTGGATAGACCGCTTAAAAGCGCAATCACGCCAAGGCTTATAATTTTCCCCAATGCCAGATGACTTCTTTTCATAGGAGTGACAAGAAGCGTCGCAATCGTTCCGCGCTCCTTCTCGCCTGCAATAGCCTCCGGCGCAATCGACATACAGCCGCTGAAAAGAAAGATCAGCAGAAGCATCGGCAGCATCATAGAAAAAATCATCCCCGTCTCATCCTCTTTGGACGCCAAATCATAGACACCCTCTCCGCCATTAACATCGAATTTATTTGCCAACGTACTTTCATACGAATCAAACGCCTCCGTCATCATCCGGTATACCTCAGACGACTCTGTCTTTGTAGAATTATAAAACATTTCAATCTGCGGCGCCATCTCCCCTGACGTTTTCATATCATAGGCTGCAACTGCGGCATCAAAATCCTCCGGAAATACTACCAGGAGATCCGTTTCTTTATTCGTAATCTTGGCACGCTCATTTTCATTCACCTCTGCGGCGGACTCAACGCGAAAAGGCAAGTTCTTCATCATCGGCTCAATAGACTGCGGCATATTCACTACGGAAATATTATAAATATAATCCTCATCCGCAGTCATTCTGCCCATCATGCCCTCTCCCATAATAGAGTACATAGCATAAATCAAAACTCCCGGCAGAAAAATTGTTATAATTGCCATCCGTTTATCCCCGAAAAAACGGACAAACTCTTTTTTTATAATTGCCAAAATACTGTTTTTCATACCGCTTCACCTACCGTTTCCTCATAGATTTCGAAAAATCTTTCCTCAAGAGTTTTCTCTCCTGTAACGCTCTTTAAGTCATCGCACACCGTCATCTTTCCCTGAATGATAATTCCCACACGGTCACAGATTTTTTCAATCAGACTGAAAATATGTGTCGAGACAATAATGCTTTTCCCGTCCTTTTTCAGCTCCAGCAAAAAATCCGTCACGACCTTGGCCGTAATAACATCAAGTCCGTTTGTCGGCTCATCGAAAATTATAATCTGCGGATCATGCACAAGAGAAATTACCAGAGAAACCTTCTGCTTCATCCCTGTGGAAAGATTCCCCACCTTCACCTCGGCAAACTCCGAAATCCCGAACCGGTCAAACATTTTCCGCTTCCGCTCATCTCTGACTTCCGGCTCCACCCCGTACAGTCCGGAAAAGAAGTCATACAGATAATTCGGTGTAAAAAACTGTTCCAGCTTCAGCTCACTCGTCAAAAATCCAATTTTACTCCTCACCTGCTCCGGCTCTCTTATCACGCTGCTCCCGTCAATCAGGGCATCCCCCTGATCCGGTTTAATCAGTGTCGCCAGCATACGAAGCGTCGTCGTCTTTCCCGCGCCATTCGGCCCAAGCAGTCCAAAGACTTCACCCTTATAAGCGGTAAATGTCAGATCGTTCACCGCAATTCTCTTTTTATCCTTTGTCTTTTCAAGCTTCTGCTGCTTCTTTGAAAGCGTAAAGGTCTTCCCAAGACCCTCCACCTTTAGAATCTCTTCCATTAATCATCCCACCTTCATCGTATATTTCAAACAGTAAAGTTCGCTTTACATTATACTATATAACACGAAAATGTCAAGTTCACTTTACAACAAATCACACTTACGGAAGCTGCCACCGGCAGCTTCCCGGATGCATGGCAAAAAAAAGGGCTGCCGCACCAAAAAGTGCGCAGCTCCTTTCTTTTGCATTTTAAAATGTGTCATCGTCATCATCGTAGTGATAATAAGGCTCATCATAATCCTCAAACAATTCCGGATACATCTGCTCATACTGTTGCAGAAAAGAATCCATATCCGACAATTTCGACATATTCATTCCCATTACAAGATAGAACACAACAAGTGCAATAATTGATAATGCAGAGGTAATCAGGCCGCCGATTGCAATTCCCTTACCGTTCCCCCGCACAAGCTGTATAATACCGAACACAATTGCAAGAATCGCGAGCGGTATATTAATACAGGTACAAAATAGCAGTAACGAAATGATACCAATAACAAGAGATGCTATACCAAATCCCACACCGCCTTCCGGTCCCCGGCGCATATCGGAATTGCTATAATTCTCGGTTCCATTCATTTCATCATACATAATGATTCCTACTCCTTAGATTATTGGTACAGATTCTGCAGTTCACTCAGTCCGGAAGCGCCAAGCATGCTCACTCCCACTGCCACTAAGATAATCGCAATCACCGCAATTGCAATTGCAACGGCACTGCAGACAATACCGGCAATCGCCATACCGTTCTTACCGTTTTTCCTGACATGCAAAATACCAAGAATCAGACCGACAACGGCACAAGCCATACCGATATATGTATTACAGCACATCAGAACAATCGCAACAATACCGAGCACCATAGATGCAATTGCCATACCATTTCCGCCAGATTCTCCATAACCTCCATTGAAATTGTCTTCGCTCATTTTAATCCTCCATTCGTACAATTTTTCCTTCTAAGTGTATCAAATATGTTCTCCCATTGCAAGGAAATTATTAAATTTTTATAAAATCTTCGTTGTAATTCATCCTCTCACATCAAATACCATTTTTTTATTGATACAATTTGACGAACGCCGCCCCGCAGCCAAACGGTTTCACATTTCATTACTTTACAAATTTCTGTCAAAGTGAGTATAATAAAGGAAACAATGCACGATCTGTTCGAAAGAAAGGAGACGAGCTGCCGGACCCCCACGCAGCTCCCAATGAAAATATGAGCACACTGAATCTAACCCTATTGACTGACCTGTACGAAATGACTATGATGCAGGGCTACTTCAAATCAGAAAAAAAAGATATTGCTGTCTTTGACGCGTTTTACCGCAGCAACCCGTGCGACGGCGGCTACGCCATCTGCGCCGGCTTAGAGCAAATGATTGATTATATCAAGAAGCTGCATTTTGATGAGGACGATATTTCCTATCTGCGCGGACTAAAAATATTTGACGAAGACTTTTTGGATTATCTGCGCAATTTCCACTTTTCCGGCGACATATACGCTATCCCTGAGGGAACCCTGGTATTTCCCAGGGAACCGCTTGTCAAGGTTATCGCTCCGATTATGGAAGCCCAGCTTATCGAGACAGCCGTCTTAAACATTATCAACCATCAAAGCCTGATTGCCACCAAAGCCGCGCGCGTCTGCTATGCCGCCAAGGGAGACGGTGTGATGGAATTCGGGCTGCGGCGTGCCCAGGGTCCGGACTCCGGCACCTACGGAGCCAGAGCTGCGGTCATCGGGGGCTGCAAGGGCACTTCGAATGTGCTTGCCGGGCAGATGTTTGACGTTCCGGTCCTTGGCACCCACGCCCACAGCTGGATTATGAGTTTCGCGGACGAATACACTGCATTTTCCACATATGCAAGGTTATACCCTTCCGCCTGTATCCTGTTGGTAGATACCTATGACACGCTAAAATCCGGTGTTCCCAATGCAATCCGCGTATTTCAGGAAATGCGGCAAGCAGGCATTCCGCTGACCTATTACGGAATCCGTATGGACAGCGGCGATCTCGCTTATCTTTCAAAGGAAGTACGCAAGATGCTGGATGCGGCAGGATTTACCGATGCAGTCATCTCCGCATCCAACGATCTGGATGAATATTTAATTGAAACCTTAAAAATTCAGGGAGCCACGATAACCTCCTGGGGTGTAGGGACAAACCTGATCACCTCAAAGGATAATCCGGCGTTTGGCGGCGTGTACAAGCTGGCTGCCATCAAAAATGAAAACGGGGAATTTATTCCGAAAATCAAGGTTTCCGAAAACATCGAAAAGGTCACTAATCCGGGAAACAAGACCATTTTCCGTATTTATGACAAAAAAACCGGCAAGATACGCGCCGACCTGATTTCTCTCGCAGACGAAACCTTTGACGAATCCAAAGATATTAAGCTGTTCGATTCGAACGCACCGTGGAAAAAAACCACCGTAAAGGCCGGCTCATACACACTGCGCGAGCTTCTTGTACCGATATTTAAAAACGGCTCCTGCGTCTATGAATCGCCAAGCGTTATGGAAATACAGGCAATATGCAACAAGGAAAAGAATACTATCTGGGACGAAACAAAACGCTTTGTAAATCCTGCCGAAATATATGTCGACTTGTCCGACAAGCTCTACCGGATGAAGACCGACTTGCTAAATAAAGACCATGAGGAGACTTAATGCCTCCCGCATGGTCTTTATTCATAATCCGTTCAGACAGACCTGCTTGTCTGAACCGTCGCCCTTTTCACTTTTGATTCCTTAATTAAATCCTACCACCTTCTGCGATATCTTGTAAGCCGCCACAGAAATCTTTCGCCCGCCCTTTCCGGGCAGATTCATGGTCTGTCCCATAATACCGCTGCGCAGACGATGAAACAGCCTGATATCATGCTCTTTTAAGTAATGCCATAGCTCGCGCTTCTTTTCAAGATTCTCCTCCGTACCGGAGCGGATACACATAATTGTAGATACCACCGTAATAATTTCCAGATAATTGAACATATATTTCCGAAGCTTTCGGTTACTGATTTTCCACAGATCAATATCTTCAATCATAATTTTATTCACCTTAATCTGCTGGTCAATTCTTCCGATCATCACCTTCTCATTTACCGACTGATCTTCCCTTCCGATAAAATACCGGTAAAAATCCACGTCCAGATAGTATATCGTCTTCACCCACGGCAGCGGCTTGTACACGAAAAGATTGTCCACATAAAACGTATGGCGCGGCAGCTCAAGCCCACACTCGCGCAGCAGCTTTGTACGATAGATTACGGAATGCATCAGTATATATTTTCCTTTTTTGAAATGGCGCACGTCATTCCATGTAAATATTTCTCCCTGCGGAAATTCTTTTCTGTAACGCATTACCTTTTTATGCTTGGCTCCCTGTTTCTCGTAAACAAAATTGCTGATAAACATATCAAGCGTCCGGCTCCCGCCCGCAATTTCAGAAAGCTTTGAAAGTATCTGCCTGTATGCATCCTCGTCCACCCAGTCATCGCTGTCCACTACCTTAAAGTACATTCCCGTAGCGTTCGCCATTCCTGTATTGACTGCGGCTCCATGTCCTCCGTTCTCCTGATGGATCGCTTTTACAATCGACGGATAACGTCTCTCATAAGAATCCGCAATCTCGCTCGTCGCATCCTTAGAACCGTCATCCACGATCAGAATTTCCACATCTTCCCCGCCTATCAGCAAGGAATCGATACACTTTTCCATGTAATCCTGCGAATTATAGCATGGGATTGTAATTGACAATAATTTCATATTTTTCCTCCGTTTTCTGCTCTTATCATGTATTATACACACCTGTCCGTAAAAATCCAATTGCTTTTTTCTTATAGTTTTATGAATTATATATCTTCACCGTCATTAAAATTATCTGCTGCCTGTCCCTCTGCTTTTATCTTTCTGCTTCCCAAAAGAACGTTGACATAGTCCGCATACGCCAAAAATGCAGACGGAATCGGATAACGCTCTCTTGTCTCCCCGGGTTCCACAAACAGAATCTGTTCCTCCTCCTCCGAAAGCGCAGCCACTTTGACGGCATATCCCTTCATCTGCCACTCTACATGTGAAAAAACATGTTTTGCATCGGAAATCTTTTGGATGTGAAGCGGCACAAGCCCCATATCCTCTACATATGCCAGCGCCTCTTTTTCACTAAAGTATCCCTCCGCATTCGGGAACTCATACATTCCCGCCAAAAGTCCCTTATTTTTTCTTCTCCGCAAGACGAACCTCTCTCCGTCCTGTATCACAAATACGGTCTTATGTTCTTCCTTTCTCGCTTTTGCCCTGCTTTTCACCGGAATTTTATGAATCAATCCTTCCGCTTTTGCCACACAGAACGCTTCCCAGGGACACTCCCCACAGTGCGGTTTTCCGTTCGGCACGCAGACGATTGCCCCAAGCTCCATCAACGCCTGATTGAAGGCCCCTGCCCGTCCTTTCGGCATAATCTGTAACAATATCTGTTCTATTTTATTTTTCACCGGCTGCTTCATGATATCCGCCTCGTCTCCGCTTACTCTTGTAATGACACGCAGAACATTGCCGTCCACAGCCGGAACGTCGATCCCGTATGCGATGGATGCTATTGCTCCTGCTGTATAGCGTCCGATCCCCTTAAGTGTCTGAAGCTTCCCATAATCCGCCGGAAGCTCTCCATTGTACTGCTCCGTCATCTCTCTCGCCGCCGCCTGCATATTGCGGACTCTGTTGTAATATCCGAGTCCCTCCCACAATTTGAGGAGCGTCTCCTCCTCACAGTCCGCAAGGCGCTCTACATCCGGAAGTTTCTCCACAAACCGCTCAAAATACGGCTTCACAGCTTCCACTCTCGTCTGCTGCAGCATAATCTCCGAAACCCATACCCTATACGGCGTCGCCTCTTCCCTCCACGGAAGAATGCGCGCATGACCCGCAAACCATAGAAGAAGCGGCTCCACAAGCTGCTCAAAATCAAAATCCTTCTGCATCCGTAAATACTCCTGATAAAAATTCTTATATTTATGCTATCATACTGAAGACGGATTGTAAAACCCGTATTTATGTTCAGCCGCGCCAACTGCAAAGGCGCTTTCCCGCTGCTTTGGGAAGTGCGCTGATGCGCACGCAGGTCATCAATCTATGATTGATGACAAATTTTATTGACAAACCGGCACATAAGCGATAAATTATTAATATGAATGTTCGTTAAGAATTTATCAAAATATGATTAGGAGGACTTTATCAATGAATAACTTAAAGTTAGAAGTGGAAAATGAAATTGCAGTTCTTTCCATCTCAAGACCTGCAGCTTTAAACGCTTTAAATTCCGAAACGTTGGACGAGCTTACAGAGGTTCTCACCGAGATTGAAGGCCGAGATGACATTAAGGTCTTAATCTTAACAGGCGGTCCTGATAAGAAAGGAAACGAATTCAAATCCTTCGTTGCCGGAGCAGATATCGCGGAAATGGTGAATTTCTCTGCTGCCGAGGCAAGAGCTTTCGGCATGAAGGCTTCTGTTCCGTTCTTCAAGCTGATGAATATGAGACAGGTTACTATCGCAGCCGTTAACGGATTTGCACTTGGAGGCGGATGTGAGATCTCTATGGCATGCGATATCCGCATCGCAAGCGACAACGCACTCTTCGGCCAGCCGGAATGCGGTCTTGGAATCATCCCTGGATTCGGCGGGACTCAGAGACTTGCCCGTCTTGTAGGCATGGGACGTGCGAAAGAGCTGATCTTTACCTGTGACAATATTGACGCAAACGAGGCGTACAGAATCGGTCTTGTAAATAAGGTTGTCGCAAAAGAAGAATTAATGCCGACAGCAAAGGCAATGGCTGCAAAGATTATTTCCAAAGGCAGCTACGCTGTTTCAATCGCAAAAGCAGCTATCAACAACGGTTATGATATGGATATAAAGAACGCTGTCGAGATGGAAGCAAACCTTTTTGGCGTAACATGTTCCACAAACGACAAAAAAGAAGGTATGACGGCATTCTTAGAGAAAAGAGCCGCTACATTAACGGATTTCTAATTTTTCATGATATACAAAAGCTGTCGCGCAGACGAATTCACTGTTTGTGCGGCAGCTTATTTAAACATTATTTTTTCATCTAAGCATGGAGGTTTTCTATGTTAAACAAGACGATTGGTTTTATCGGCGGCGGGAATATGGCGGGCGCTATCATCGGCGGAATCACATCCTCAGGCCTTATTGACGCTTCGAATATCATTGCAAGCGCTAAGACCGAAAATACGCTGACAAGGTTAAAGGATACCTTCGGCATACGCACAACCTTATCGAATACAGAGGTTGCACAAAATGCGGATATTATTTTCCTTGCCGTCAAACCGTATTTATACGAATCTGTGATCAAGGAAATCCGCAGCGAAATAACGGAGAAGCATATTATCGTATCAATTGCGGCAGGCCAGCGTATTGAATGTATCGAGAGTGCATTCGGAAAGCGCATTAAGCTTGTGCGCACTATGCCAAACACCCCGGCTATGGTAATGGAAGCAATGTCCGCCCTCTCACCGAATGACGACATTTCGGACGATGAATTATCGGAAATCCTGGCTATCTTCGAGAGCTTCGGCAAGGCAGAAATCGTACCGGAATCTCTTATGGACGCCGTAACCGGCGTCAGCGGTTCCTCGCCCGCCTATGTCTACCTGTTTATCGAAGCAATGGCAGACGCCGCGGTAAAGGACGGAATGACACGGGGACAGGCTTACAAATTTGCCGCACAATCCGTATTAGGAGCCGCCAAAATGGTCCTTGCAACCGGCAAACATCCGGGCGAGCTAAAGGATGAGGTCTGTTCCCCCGGCGGAACGACAATTGAGGCCGTTACCCGCTTAGAAGCGGGCGGTCTGCGCAATACTGTAATTACAGCGCAGAATGCGTGTACTGCAAAATCAAAAGAAATGAGTAAATAAAGAAAAGAGGATTTATTATGTGGGCATATGAAAGTGTTTTTTATCAAATTTATCCGCTTGGATTCTGCGGAGCGCCTTTCGAAAACGACGGACAATTAGAACACCGCATTTCAAAGGTCAACGACTGGATTCCTCATATCAAGAAGCTGGGCGCAAACGCAATCTATTTCTCCCCTGTGTTTGAATCAGACACACATGGATACAATACAAGGGACTACAAAAAAATAGATGTGCGCCTCGGCACCAATGAGGATTTTATAGAGGTATGCCAAAACCTTCACAAGGAGAATATACACGTCGTGCTGGACGGCGTATTCAACCATGTCGGCCGCGGATTCTGGGCGTTTCAGGACGTCCTGGAAAAGCGGTGGGATTCCCCTTACAAGGACTGGTTCCATATCAATTTCGACGGCAATTCCGGTTACAATGACGGTCTGTGGTATGAGGGCTGGGAAGGTAACTACGATCTCGTAAAATTAAACCTCCGCAACGAAGAGGTAATCAGCCATATCCTTGACTGCGTGGCTTACTGGATTGATACCTTTGACATTGACGGCCTGCGCTTAGACGTAGCTTACTGTCTTGATCACGACTTCATCCGCCGTTTAAGGAGCTTCTGCGACAGCAAAAAGAAGGACTTCTTCTTAGTCGGCGAAACACTCCACGGCGACTATAATCAGATTATGAACGACAGTATGCTGCACTCCGTAACAAATTATGAATGCTATAAGGGACTTCACTCCAGCTTTAACAGCATGAATATGTTCGAGATTAACCATTCTCTTCTCCGTCAGTTTGGTCCTGAAAACTGGACGCTCTACAAGGGAAAACACCTGCTCTCCTTTGTAGATAACCACGACGTGACAAGAGTCGCAAGCATCCTCTCCAACGAAAAGCATATTCCGCTTATCTACGCACTCTGCTTTGGAATGCCCGGCATTCCATGTGTATACTACGGAAGTGAGTGGGGCGCCAAAGCGAAAAAGGAAGAAGGCGATCCCGCGCTTCGCGCCTGCTTCGACGAACCGGTTGAAAATGATTTATGCGACTGGATTTCCCGGCTTGCCGCGGCGAAAAAGACAAGTCCTGCCCTCAATTACGGCAGCTTTTCTTCCATCGTGCTGACAAACAAGCAGTGTATTTTCGAGAGAAAAACGGATACAGAGCGCGTTCTCGTTGCAATCAACGCAGACTCCGAAAGCTTTACGGCACATTTCGATGCGGGCTGCGGTACGGCAGTCGATCTGATCACCGGCGAAAAGCATGACTTCGGCGGCGGCAGCGAGCTTCCTGCTTACAGTGCATATTTCTGGAAAATGGAGAAATAAAAAGTACAAAGACTAATCCCCCAAAATCACGCATAAACTATATAAATGCATGATTTTGGGGGATTTTATGTTCTTACATACTCTTAACGAAAAAATTAACCTGCCTTCTCTCGTGCGCAACCTGGCGTTTCCTCTTTTTTGCGGACTACTTGCAGGATTTTTGTCACGAAAACATTTCTCTGTCTATGCAGACCTGCAAAAACCTCCGTTTGCCGCACCGGCCTCCGCCTTCTTCGTCATATGGATCTTGCTTTACCTCATAATGGGCGTAAGCTCCTATCTGATCTTCCAAGCGGACAATCCATGTATCGCAGATGCGCTCGGCATCTATTTGATGCAGATGTTTTTTAACTTTATATGGCCCCTGGTATTTTTCAATCTCGAAAACTACCTGCTTGCGCTTATCATTCTCGCCGCACTCTGGTTTTCTGTACTTCAGATGGTCAACGAGTTCTATTCTATCTCACGCACTGCCGCCTTGCTGCAGCTGCCCTACCTGCTCTTTATCACCTATGCGGGATACTTAAACCTTGGCATTCTGCTTTTAAACAAAATGTAACCCTGTTATATTTCCTGCATTGTCTGTATTGCATTCTTTGCTATGCGCTCACCGTGTTCCCTGACGTAGGCCTCCAGGGTATTGCTGGAAAAAATACCTGGCGCAAATTCCAGAGCGGTGCTTAACAGACGGCAAAGCTGTCTGTCATCCATATCTCCTCTGTCAAGAAGCAAAAAATACGCCCGCTCACTTTCCAGCTTATATAGACAGTTCTCAAGCGGAACCTCAAGAGTGACTGCCGTACAATAATCGGCTGCAATATCCAGGGAATCAAAGCATATCTGATATTTGCTGCTCCTCCCTGCAAATACATCCTCCTTGGACGCTCCTGTTTCTTTTTTATTTCCGTCCGCGCTCTTAGCCGCACGAAATACATCCATCCCGTCTCCCACGCCGACAGATTCTTCCTTCATGCTTTTTGAAAAATTCTCGACAGCAGATTTCAGATTCTCCAGCATACCGAGAATCCCGGCATCCGGCTTCTCCGAAAACGTCAGGGCCAGAACATGATCCGGAAGAACCGAAACCTGTATAGAAATGTTGCCGCCTTTTACCTTATATCCGACTTCCTCCTCTGCCTGCGAAATCACTCTTCGCAGGAATGCCTCTGTCTTACTGTCGTTCTGCAAAAAATCCTCAACTGCAAGACCATTATCCATAAGCTCCTGCTCGCTCACAAGGCACCTGACCGTGTCAACGTTAATTCTCTTAAACTTCAACGCAACTCCACCTACGCTTTCCTCTTACAATGTCACATAGAGCACCCTTTATCAAAACATACTCCATCTCCTGTTTTCTCATACTATACAATAAAATGAATTTTTTTTCAACATTAAGAGCTGGTAGATCTTTGGAAAATGTGATAAAATATTTCAGAACATACATTCTTTTATTATATATTTTTTAAGAATTTTATATAGAACGTATTACTTTTCACTCCGTGAACAATAGCGATTAATCCAGCTTCTTCCCATAGAAATATGTGCAGAAATAGATTACGGAGGCTAAAATCACAATCATCGGTCCCGTCGCCACATTGGTAAAATACGATATGATAAGCCCCAGCATACCGGAAAACATTGAAAATACGACCGAAAAGAAATGATACTCCCGCATATTCTCAGCAATATTACGGCTGCTTGCCGCCGGAAGAATCAAAAGCGCGTTGATAATCAATATCCCCACCCATTTAATCGACAGCATCACAATCAGCGCAAGAAACACCGCAAACAAATTTTCAATCAGATTGATCCGTATCCCCCGGCTCTTCGCCAGCGTCTTATTCAGGCTGATCGCATTTAACTTATTAAACGCGAGAAGCCAGAAGCACAGAGTAGCCGCGAATATCAAAACC
Organism: uncultured Roseburia sp.; assembly: GCA_947564465.1. Lineage (GTDB taxonomy): Bacteria > Bacillota > Clostridia > Lachnospirales > Lachnospiraceae > Roseburia_C. Next base: position 48,090 of record CANOCV010000008.1, read on the forward strand.
AGATAAAAAATCTCTTTCCCTGTGATACTCAAAATGTCTCCCACCAAAAGACTGGAATACTTGCCAAAATTTCCTCCCTTTGAGAGTATCGCAAGTCCCACCGCAATACTGCAGGAGGAAAATACCGATATAATCGTATCCGTGGAGGAAGCGCTCCTCCTGCTGATCTTATTTAACAAAAGCGCGAATATAACTGCAAATATGACCATAGACAGCGAGGTGTCCGAAACGCCAAGCACGACCCCGACTGCAATTCCGGTCAGCGCGGAGTGTCCGAGCGCATCCGAAAAGAACGCCATCTTATTGTTGACGATCATCGTCCCGAGAAGCGCAAACAGCGGCGTAATAATAAGGATTGCAAAAAAGGCATTCCTCATAAACCCATATTCCCACCATACGGTAAACATCTCCATTATATCTGCACCTCCGTTTCCGCAAACGTCTTTCGAAACGCTTCACTGGAATAAACCTCCCCCGCGCTTCCCTGTGCAAGTATCCTCTCATCCAACAGCACCACATGATCGGCATATTTCTTCACATAGCCAAGGTCATGCGAAATCAGGATCACCGCCAGGTCAAAGTGCTCCTTGAGATATTCGATTCTCTTATAAAACAGCTCCATTCCGTTCTGGTCAATTCCCGATACCGGCTCATCCAAAAGCAAAAGATTCGGCTCATCCATCACTGCCATGGACAGCAGCACTCTTTGCAGCTCACCGCCGGAGAGATTACATACCTGCTTATCGATTAATGTTTCCGCCTCAAATACGCACAGGCTTTCTCTGATCTGTTCATAAAGCCTTCTGTTTTTTCTCACAAATACCGGACAATTCGACTGGTAACTGGCAATCATATCATAAACGCTCACAGGCGTGTGCTTTTCGATATTCAGATTCTGGGGCACATAGCCGATTCGAAGCTTTTGCATATGTCCGTTTTCTCTGTCTTTAAATTCAATCTCTCCGGTGTGACTGATGTCATTTAGCATCGCTTTTATCAGCGTCGATTTTCCCGCTCCATTCTTCCCGATGATCGCAGTCAACGTTCCGCAGTGAATATGCAGGTTGATGTCTTTCAGAATGACCTGTCCGCCGATCACAACACCCAGATCTTTTACCTTTATGCAGTGAAGTCCGCATGGTTTGATTATTTTTCTCATTGGGTAAACGCCTCCCGAAGCAGTCGTATATTTTTCTCCATTCCATTCAGATAGCTGTCTTTCTCATAACTCCCGCGCACAAGGGTATCCAGATATATTACCTGCGCATCCGTTTCCCCAAGAATGGTATCTCCCATCTCTTTTCCGTAAAGCTCCTCGGCAATCACAACTCTTGCGCCCTCCTCAATCACTCCAAGGACATCCGCAACCTCCCCCGCGCTGATCTGCCGCTCCTCATCAAGATCTAACGTGTATGCCACTTCAAGCCCTAAGTCCTCCGCCACATATGCATATGCTTCATGAAACGAAACCACCGTCTTCCCTTCCACGCTTTCTTTCAGCTCCTTTAGTTCCTCCTCAAGAGGAAGCAGCCTTTGCCTGTAAGAAGCGGCATTCTCAAGATAAAGCTTTGCATTCGCCTCATCCGCCGACGCAAGCCCCCCCGCAACCGTATCGACAAGCTGCATATAGCGTGAAACACTCATCCACGCATGGGCGTTTCCCTCATCGCCGTGCGCATGGCCATGATCGTCTTCCTCTTCCTCACACAAAAGCTCCATCCCCTCACAGGCATTTACAATCTGAAGCCCCGGATAACTTGCGGCGACGTCCGCCAAAAACGATTCGATCCCGCCGCCGTTTACCACGAAAACGTCCGCCTCTGACAAAAGCTTCATATCGGCAGGCGTAAGCTGATAATCGTGAAGGCATCCGGTCTGCGGCTCACTTAAATTCTCAAGGCTCACCTGTGAAGAATCGCCAATGATATTCTCCGCAATGATATACATCGGAAAAAAGGAGGTCACGACCTTAAGCCCGCGCTCCTCCCCCGCCTTCTCCTGTTTTGTATAAAGCGCCGTCAACCCCAAACCGACTACCAGTATTGCCGAGAGCATCACTGCAACAAATCCATATTTACGCTTCATATCCGGTAACCTCGTCCATCAGCTCCCATATTGCCTCACGTCCCTGTTTTGTTTCCGCGGAAAACGGCAGAATCCTCGTGCCCGGCTTTACCTTAAGCCCGGTACGAATTGCCTTTACATTTTTCTCAACCTGGCTGCGCTTAATTTTATCCAGCTTTGTCGCTATGATAATCGGATCATATCCCTGGTGCACAATCCAGTCATACATCATTTTATCGTTCGACGACGGGTCATGACGAATATCAATCAAAAGAAATACTGCCCGAAGCTGTTTTGACGACTGCAGGTAATTCTCAACCATCTTTCCCCATTTCTGTTTTTCCGACTCCGCCACCTTCGCGTAACCATATCCCGGCAAATCCACAAGATACATAGCGCTATTGATATTATAAAAATTAATCGTCTGTGTCTTCCCCGGCTGCGAGGAGGTTCTCGCCAATGCTTTCCGGTTCATCAACGCATTAATCAGAGATGATTTTCCCACATTAGACTTCCCCGCAAAAGCCACTTCCGGAAGCTGATTGTCCGGCAGCTTACTTGTAATTCCGCAAACCGTTTCCAGGCTGACATTTTTTATTACCATATTATGCTCCTTTTTTCTTTCCTATTGCGGTCCTTAAGACCTCCTCCATTGTCTCCACATAAACGATTTCCAGATCTTTTTTTATCTCCGATGAAATCTCTTCAATATCCTTATCATTTCTCTTAGGCACAATAACGGTTACAATCCCTGCATTTTTCGCGGCAAGTATCTTCTCCTTCAATCCGCCAATCGGAAGTACGCGTCCTCTTAACGTGATCTCCCCGGTCATCGCCACATCCGCACGGACCTTTTTCTTTGTAATCGCGGACAACATGGCCGTCGCCATTGTAATACCCGCGGAAGGGCCGTCCTTCGGCACAGCCCCCTCCGGTATATGGATATGAATGTCGTGCGTCTCAAAAAACTTCTTGGGGATCTCGTATTTTTCACTGACAGAGCGTATATAACTGATGCCGGTCTGCGCCGACTCCTTCATAACATCGCCAAGCTGTCCGGTCAGTCTGAAATCTCCCTTGCCGGGCATCACATTCACCTCGATCTCCAATGTATCGCCGCCCACACTCGTCCAGGCCAGCCCTCTTACAATCCCAATCTCATCCTTCTCGTTCTTCTTATCAAAGCTGTACTTTTCACGCCCAAGATACGAAGAAAGATTTTTCTCGGTAATGCGTATCTTTTTCTTGTCATCCTCATAAATCTCACGCGCTGCTTTCCTGCACACCTCGCCGATCCTGCGCTCTAAGCCGCGCACACCGGCTTCCCTCGTATAGCTTCTGATAACCGCAGCAACCGCCTTATCTGCAAATGTCAGCTGTCCCTTTGTCAAACCGTTGCGTTTTATCTGTTTTTCAATCAAATGCTCCTTCGCGATATGGACCTTTTCATTTTCCGTATAGCTCGTAACCTCTATCAGCTCCATACGGTCAAGCAGTGGTCGCGGAATACTCTCGACAGAGTTTGCCGTCGCGATAAAGAGCACCTCCGACAAATCAATCGGTATTTCCACATAATGATCCCGAAACTTATTATTTTGTTCGCTGTCTAATACCTCAAGAAGCGCAGACGAGGTATCTCCCTTATAATCACTGCTGACCTTGTCTATTTCATCCAAAAGCATCAAAGGATTTTTCACGCCGGCACTCCTTAGTCCCGCTGCAATTCTTCCAGGCATTGCGCCCACATATGTCCTTCTGTGTCCTCTGATTTCCGCCTCGTCACGCACGCCGCCAAGACAGATTCTGACATATTCTTTATCCAGCGCCTTTGCCACGGAGCGGGCTATACTTGTCTTTCCGGTTCCCGGCGGTCCTACCAGACAGATAATCGGACTTTCCCCTTTCTTCGTCAAATTGCGCACGGCAAGAAACTCCAGCATACGCTCCTTGACCTTTTCCAGGCCGTAATGATCCTCATTCAATATCTTCCCGGCATTCTTTAAATCCGTGTTATCCTTTGACGCCTTATTCCACGGCAATCCCAAAAGCGTCTCAATATACCCGCGGATCACGGCGCTCTCCGAGGAATTTGTACTGATATTTTTAAAACGTTCAATCTCTTTTTTTATTTTTTCCTTTACATCCTTATCGGCTTTCAGCTTCTTAAGCTCTTCCAGAAAATGATCCGCGTCCGACTGCACGTTGTCCTCCCCCAGCTCTTCCCGAATCACTTTCATCTGTTCCCGAAGCAGATACTCCCTCTGGTTCTTATCCACGCGCTCCTTGACTTTTGCCTGAAATTCATTCTTAATATTCAATATATTAATTTCCGTCAGAAGGATTCCAAGCATCGTTTCATACTGCTCCGTAATTCCCACTGCCTCCAAAATCCTCTGTCTGCTTTCAAACGGCAGCGGAAGGTTATTTCCGATCTGCTCTAACAAAACCTCCAGCGAATTTATATTTTCAACCTGGCGTGCAAACTCTTTTCCAAGCTTCGGATGAATCTGCCCATAGGCGTAATACGTCTCCTTAAGACTCCGAATCATCGCCTCCTCCGCCTCCGGCGCCGCATCTTTTGTATTCTCAAAACAGACAACCTCCACAAACAGAAATTCATCCTTCTCTATAACCGCCGTAAGCTCTGCGCGTCTAACTCCTTCCACCAAAACGCGCACAACATCATTCTGCAGCTTAATGACCTGCTTTACTTCCACAATCACTCCCATTTTATACAGATCTTCATAGTCCGGCTCTTCCTTCTCCCGCTCCTTCTGCGCCACGAGAAATACCTTCTGTTCTCCCATCATTGCCTGCTCTATGGCATGAACGGAACGTTCCCTGCTCACATCGAAATGCGCCACCATTCCCGGCAGTATCGCCATATCCCGGAGTGCAACCGCGGGCAGTTTATTTATAAATTCTTCCATTTCTTTCTCCTATGATACAAAGAAAGAGCTGCGCAGGAAACTCCTACGCGCTCTTTGTCTCGCTATATTCAATCAATGCTTTTTTCCTCTCCACCGTGTCCCTTGTGATTACACAGCGCACAATACTCTCATCCGAAGGAAGCCGATACATCAAATCCATCAGGGTGTCCTCCATGATCGCACGAAGCCCTCTGGCTCCTGTCTTACGCTCTAAAGATTTGTCCGCAATCGCCTCGACCGCATCTTCCTCAAATCTTAGATCCACGCCGTCTATTTCAAACAGCTTCTGATATTGGCGTATCAATGAGTTTTTAGGTTCCCTCAAAATACGAATCAATGCCGTCTTGTCAAGGTTCTCTAAAGATACCGTGACCGGCACACGTCCTACAAACTCCGGAATCAGCCCGAATTTCACAAGATCCTGCGGAAGTGTCTTTTTGAACACCTCGCCTACATTGATTTCCTCTTTCGCAACTACATCCGCGCCAAATCCGATCGCACTCTTATCCGTCCTGTCCTCAATAATCTTCTCAAGACCGTCAAACGCTCCGCCGCAGATAAACAGAATGTTTGTCGTATCAATCTGTATCAGCTCCTGCTGCGGGTGTTTTCTGCCTCCCTGCGGCGGCACGGAAGCAACGGTTCCCTCCAAAATCTTTAAGAGCGCCTGCTGTACCCCTTCACCGGAAACATCTCTTGTAATAGAAACATTCTCGGATTTCTTTGTGATCTTATCAATCTCGTCAATATAGACAATGCCGCACTGAGCGCGCTCAATATCGTAGTCCGCCGCCTGTATCAGCTTCAGAAGAATATTTTCCACATCCTCGCCTACATAACCTGCCTCTGTAAGCGTAGTGGCATCTGCGATAGCAAACGGCACATTCAAAACTCTGGCAAGCGTCTGTGCCAAAAGCGTCTTGCCCGATCCGGTAGGCCCAAGCATCAGAATATTACTCTTTTGCAGCTCTACGTCAATTTCCACATCCGTGGTAATTCTCTTATAGTGGTTGTAGACCGCTACGGAAAGAACTTTTTTGGCTTCCTCCTGTCCAATGACATAATCATCCAAAAAGGCCTTCATTTCTTCCGGTTTTATCAGATTAATTTCCTGAACCTCCCGCTCCTCGGTTATGCCCTCCTCCTCGAATTCTTCTTCGATAATCTCCGAACAGATATCCACGCATTCATCGCAGATATATGCACCGTTTGGTCCGGCTATCAGCTTGCGCACCTGTTCCTGAGATTTGCCGCAAAAGGAGCATCTGATCTTTTCTTCACTTAATCTTCCTGCCATTTTTACCTCCAGTGACTATACCTATTTGCTTCTCTGAATCACATCATCCACCAGTCCATATGCTTTGGCTTCCTCTGCCGACATATAATAGTCTCTCTCCGTATCCTGTGCAATTACATCGTATGGCTTTCCGGTATTCGCCGCAAGAATCTCATTTAGCTTTTTCTTAGTCTTTAAAATGTTCTCCGCCGCAATCTGAATCTCAGTCGCCTGTCCCTTTGCCCCGCCGGACGGCTGATGAATCATAACCTCCGCATTCGGCAGTGCAAAACGTTTTCCCTTTGCTCCTCCGGCCAAAAGAAACGCACCCATGCTGGCTGCCAGGCCGATACAAATAGTCGATACATCGCACTTCACATACTGCATGGTATCATAAATCGCAAGTCCTGCCGTGACTACGCCTCCCGGTGAATTGATGTATAAATTAATATCCTTAGACGGGTCCTCCGACTCTAAAAAAAGCAGCTGTGCAACGACAAGGCTCGCCGTTGTCTCATTTACTTCCTCTCCCAGAAAAATGATTCTGTCCTTCAACAACCTGGAATAGATGTCGTAATTACGTTCCCCTCTGCTCGTCTGTTCAATGACATAAGGTACTAAACTCATTGTATAACCTCCATTCTCTCTTTCAACTATACTTACGGAACCTGCCACCGGCAGCTTCCTCCAGACGCATAACAACTTAAACAGACTAGCGCCTCAAACCAACGCCAGTCTGTCCTAACAATCCGCCACAGGAAGCGTCTCGCTCTCAAACCTGCTTATTCTTCCTCAGCTTCCGCCTCTTTATCTTTCTTTGTCTTCGCTTTCGCCCGTTCCTTGACGTTGTCCATAATCAGCTCAACCGCCTTCTGAACGCTTATATCCCTCTTCATGGAATCCTTCTCCGCTTCTCCCATATACTCTTTCAGCTTGTCGGACTCCATGCCGTATGCAGCGGCCATCTTGTCAACCTCTGCCGCCATCTCCTCTTCCGTCACCTCAATATTCTCGTCCTTCGCAATCTGCTCTAAAACAAGGCTGCTCTGGATGCGTGTAACCGCCTCCGGACGAAGCTGCTCTTTTAATTTGTCCATTGTCATTCCAGAGAACTGCATATACTGGTCTAAGCTTAAGCCCTGACGCGCCATTCTCTGTGCAAATTCCTGAAGCATATTCTGGACCTGAGTGTCAATCATTGCGTCCGGAATTTCCATTGTGGACTTCTCGATAATCTTCGAGATCGCCTCATCCTCCTTTGTACGCTTTGCATTGTCCTCTTTTGCTTTTTCCAGTTCCTTCTTTATACTTTCTTTGTACTCTTCTAACGTATCAAATTCAGAAACATCCTGCGCAAATTCATCATTTAACTCCGGAAGCTCCTTTGCCTTGATTTCATGAATCTTTACTTTGAATAATGCCGGCTTCCCAGCCAACTCCGCGACATGGTATTCTGCCGGGAAGGTTACATTGACATCCACCTCGTCCCCTGCATTCTTGCCGATCAGCTGATCTTCAAAGTTATCAATGAACGAATGGGATCCGATTTCCAGAGAGTGATTTTCTGCCTTACCGCCCTCAAACGGCTCGCCTTCAACAAATCCTTCAAAGTCGATTACCGCCGTGTCGCCGTTCTCAATCGCGCGTCCCTCTACTGCTATGGTTCTCGCATTGTTATTTCTCTCTTTTTCAATTCTCTCCATAACCTCTTCGTCTGATACAGAAGTATCAATCTTTGTTACGGTTACGCCCTTATATTTGCCGAGTGTCACTTCCGGTCTTACCGCAACCTCCGCGGTAAAAATAAACGGTTTTCCTTTCTCTATCTGCGTAACGGATACGGTTGGCTGGGAAACAACATCGGCCTTGCTCTCCTCCACCGCTGCCGGATAAGCCTCCTGTATTAAAACATTTGCGGCATCTTCATAAAAAATCTCCGGTCCGTACATCTTCTCAACCATTGCCATAGGAACCTTTCCCTTACGAAATCCCGGAACGTTGATTCTATTCTTCTGCTTTGCATATGCCGCCTTCAATGCCTCATTAACCTTATCCTCTGACACTTCAATGGTAAGCTTTACCATATTTTTTTCCAAATTCTCAACCTGTACACTCATTACTGCTTTTTTCCTCCTTATATTTATCTCAATCAAATACTCCGCAGCAAGCTACGGGAGACATGACCCAGCTCATTCTTTCTGCCCCAAGGGGCGGGGTATTTGCATCCACAGGGCACTTACCCTCGCGGCATCTGCATTTCATTTTGCTCGCGGGAATAAACAGAACAATGCTTTGTCTGCTTAAAAAAGGGCAAACTACGACCTTTGCAATCATTTAGTGATTATAACACATGATATTCAAAAATAAAAGTATTTTTTTTATTTCGTTCGCAAATCGGGTGTATTCAGTCCGTTGATAACAAAATTTTTTACTGGTGCGATTTGACGAACGCCAGTCCGCGGCCAAACATTATTTCTCAGACGAGGATAACGCTCCGACGGACTAACCGCTGACATTGACTAAAGGTCTCTCAGGAAAGCCTTCGAGACCAAGTCAAAGTAAGCGGTGGATTCCGTCTCTGCTAAGAACATCCTCTAATTGTCTGCAAAATGATGTTTGGCCGCGGACTGGCTGCATCTCAAAACATACCAGTAAAATAGTTCGTATTTTGCCGTCATAGAAACAGACAGCCCGAAAGCAGGCCAATATATTTTTAAGCAGACAATCAGAGGGCGTTTTTAGCAGAGGTGAAATCCTCTGCCTATGCAGACTTAGTCTCGAGGGCTTTCCCGAGAGACTTTAGTCGAAATTGGCAGATAGTTCACCGGAGCGTTGTCCTCGTCTGCGATAAATATATTGGCCCGCTTTCCGGCGTCCGTCTCCTATACCTTAAATACAACTGCACGCTTGTTTTATCCCGTTCTTTGGATTAAAATATTATTTATATAATTTATATTCTTTGAATTAGGAGGAACTATATAATATGAAGAAAATCGGAATTTTTATGGCGGACGGATGCGAGGAAATCGAGGGGCTTACCGTGGTAGATATCATGAGACGCGCAGGAATTGAAATTGATATGATATCCGTCAGCGGCAAAAAGGAAGTGACAGGTTCCCATAACATCACCTTCTTTGCCGACGTTTTAAGCGGCGAGGCAGATTTCAACGCTTATGACGGCTTGGTTCTGCCGGGCGGAATGCCGGGAACCTTAAATCTCGGAGCAAATGAAACGGTAAATACACAGATCAAAAAATTTGCAACAAACGGCAAGCTTGTCGCAGCAATCTGTGCCGCTCCAAGCGTGCTCGGAAACGCAGGCATTCTTCAGGGAAAACGCGCCACCTGTCATCCGGGATTTGAAGACAAGCTAGTAGGTGCAGAATTTTTGGCAGACAATGTCGTTACAGATAATAATATTATTACAAGCCGCGGAATGGGCACTGCAATTGACTTCTCCCTGGAAATCGTAAAATATTTCGCAGACGAGTCTGCCGTTGCCAAAATAAAAGAGGGGCTTATCTATCACAATTAGGCGTCTGTATATTCCATAAACTACCAAACATATTTTTTCCTTGGAAGGTCATACTAAAAGCAGGATAAGCAAACAGCTTATCTAACAATAGATAACACAGGAAAAGTATGGAGGTAGAAACGAATGAGTGGATCTAACAGTTCTAGTTCAAACAGCAGCAAGATGGCAGTGCCGCAGGCAAAGGAAGCAATGAACCGTTTTAAGCAGGAAGTTGCATCTGAAATCGGAGTACCTTTGAAAGAGGGTTACAACGGTGATTTAACAAGCGCTCAGGCTGGTTCCATCGGCGGCGAAATGGTTAAGAAAATGATCATGAGACAGGAAGAACAGATGACAAAATAGTGTGTTTCACACGAGACGGCTCCGATAAATTTTGGAGCAGATAGAGTCCCCCATAAAAGCATCATAACGATATATGCTTTTATGGGGGATTTTCCTATGGGAACGCCTTTTTCATACACTTTAAGTACAAATTATGATATGATAAACAAAAAACAATGCCAAAAGGAGGGAAAACTTCCCATGGAAATTGAACGTAAATACTTAATCAACCGGCTCCCCGATCATCTGGAGCGCTTCACCTGCCTTCAGATTGAGCAGGGTTATCTCTGCACCGACCCGGTTGTCCGCATCCGCCGCCAAAATGATTCCTACTATCTGACCTACAAGGGCAGCGGACTTATGGTGCGCGAAGAACATAATCTTCCCCTCACAAAAGAAAGCTATCTGCACATGCGGCCGAAAGTCGACGGCATCATTATCGCCAAAAAACGTTACCTCATTCCTTACAAAGACAAGCTGACGATTGAGCTTGATATCTTTGAGGGCGAGCTTGACGGGCTCATACTGGCAGAGGTTGAGTTCGAATCCGAGGAAGACGCCAAACGCTTTCTTCCGCCTGATTGGTTTGGAGAGGACGTTACGTTTTCAAACCGCTACCACAACAGCGTCTTAAGCAGATACGGGCTGCACGGAAATGATTAAAGGCTGCGCATTGCGCGCAGCCTTCACTCATCTCAGCCTTGTCGTCTCATAGCGCGCCATTGTCGCTACGCACTGCTTCAGCTGCTCGTAACGCTCTGACAGCTTCCCCTCCGGAATCACAACATCGAGTATCACCGCAAAATCATTGACCAGACGCTCCGTAATCGTATTTTCCATACTTTGCAGCACCTTATACTTTGCCTCATACGTTTCCGCATCAATGAAACGAAGCAGCATCGGATCGGCCTGCTCTTCCCCACGGTCTTTTGTCTCCTCCGAAGCTTCTTCCTCATGTAACTCTTCCCGAATCCGCTCAAAGCGGTATTGCTGTGAGACATCCGGATATTTCTCTTTGTCCACTTCTTCCGTAAATAAAGATAACGGCCTTGCATACACCTCAAAATTTTCATAAAGAGCCTGGTAAATTACCAGCTCCTCTCCTGTCTCAGAGTCTTTTGCAATGGTTATAATCTGGTATAGTTTATTTTTAAAATGCCGGTATCTCTCACCGGACCTCGGTCTTTCCTGCATCAAAAGTTTCCTCCCCTTATTTTTTACAGATCTCCATATATGCCTTCACCGCCTGTATCAGCTTTTCGTAGCTCATCGAAGTTGTATTCAGGCAAAAGTCGTAATTCCTCGCGTCATTCCAGTCCCTGCCCGTATAGTATCTGTAATATTCACTGCGGTATTTATCTGTTTTTTCGATTTTTTTGAGAATCTCTTTTCTACTGCCGCCGTTTTGCTCCTGAACACGTACAATACAATCCTCAAGCGGCGCATAGAAATAAAGCCTGATTACATTTTCATAATCCTTCAAAATATAATCCGCACAGCGGCCGATAATTACACAGGATTCCTCCCTTGCCAGCTCCTTTATGACCTTCGCCTGATAGTTAAAAAGATTGTCGTTAGACACGAAATCGTCACTTTCGGGGGACAGCACCTCCCCCTTATAAACCTTTTTGGCAATTTTAAATAACGGAAGCCCTTTTCGTTTTTCATCGGCCTGCCCGAAAAGCGCCTCGTTAATCCCGCTCTCATCAGAAGCCATACGAAGGATTTCTCTGTCATAGCAGTTTATTTGAAGTTCCTTTGCGAGCAGCCTGCCCAAAGTCCTCCCGCCGCTTCCATAGCTCCTGGCAATGGTAATCACTGTTTTTTCCATACGAAACACCTACTCTCCCAAATATGCTTTCTTTATTGATTCATCGTTCATAAGCGCTTTTGCATCTCCGCTTAATACGATATTTCCCGTCTCCAACACATAGGCGCGGTTTGCAATCGAGAGCGCCTTCTTTGCGTTCTGCTCAACAAGAAGCACGGTTGTACCGGACGCCGAAATCTCCTGGATAATGTGAAAAATCTCTTCCACAAAAATCGGTGAAAGCCCCATGGACGGTTCATCCATCAAAATAATCCGCGGACGGCTCATTAAAGCCCGCCCCATCGCAAGCATCTGCTGTTCGCCTCCGCTTAAGGTTCCCGCCGACTGATTTTTTCTCTCCTTAAGTCTCGGGAAGCTGCGATAGACGCGCTCTAACGTCTCCGCCACCTCAGTCTTATCTTTCCTCGTATATGCGCCGAGCTTCAAATTTTCAAACACCGACAGCTCTGCAAAAACGCGGCGCCCCTCCGGCACATGGGCCATACCCATAGCTACAATTTTATGCCCGGGAACCTTTGTAATATCCTGTCCTTCAAACAGAATCGCTCCCGATTTCGGCGCAATCATTCCCGTAATTGTCTGAAGCGTCGTGGTTTTTCCCGCTCCGTTTGCGCCGATTAATGCGATAACCTCTCCCTCGTTTACCTCAAAGGAAATCCCCTTGATGGCCTGGATCATCCCATAGTATACCTTCAAATCCTTAACTTCGAGCATTGCCATAAGTCATTCCTCCTATTCTCCAAGATACGCCTTGATCACCTGCGGATCTCTTAACACCTCTGCCGTTATTCCCTCTGAGAGCACCTGCCCGAAATTAAGCACAGTCAGTTTTTCACAGATTCCCGCCACCAGCTTCATATCATGTTCAATCAGAAGAATCGTCATGTCAAATTTATCCCGCACAAAACGGATCGTCTCCATCAGCTCCTTCGTCTCATTCGGATTCATACCTGCCGCCGGCTCGTCTAGAAGCAAAAGCTTCGGGTTCGTCGCCAACGCTCTGGCAATCTCTAATTTTCTCTGATCGCCGTACGGAAGATTGGAAGAAAGAAAATCCTTTTTATCCTCAAGATGAAATACCGAGAGGAGTTCCATCGCCCTCTCATTCATTTTCTCCTCCGCCCGCCTGTATTTTGGCAAACGCAGTATTCCGGCCGCCGTCGAATACGGATATTCATTGTGAAGCCCGATTTTTACATTGTCAAGTACAGACTGCTCTTTGAAAAGACGAATATTCTGAAATGTCCGGGCAACGCCGGCCTTGTTAATCTCTATCGTCTTTGAGCCCGCAATATTTTTGCCATCCAGCTCTATCACTCCGTTGTCCGGCTTATATACACCGGTCAGCATGTTAAACACCGTCGTCTTTCCCGCTCCGTTGGGACCTATCAGTCCATAGAGCTGTCCCTTTTCAATCGACACATGAAACCCATCGACTGCGCGAAGGCCGCCAAATGAGATACCAAGATTCTTTACTTCAAGCAATGCCATGTTACCGTACCTCCTTTGTCTTCCTGTTCCTGAGCCTGTCTCTTATGGAATGCCGCTCTCTCCACTCAATTGCCTTTGGCGCCCAGTTAAACAGCATCATCGCAATTAATACAACGGCATATATCAGCATCCGGTAATCGGAAAGTCCCCGAAGTACCTCCGGCAGCATCGTAAGCAGCACGGCAGATATAATGGAACCGCGGAAGCTTCCCATTCCACCCAATACCACAAATACAAGAATCATAATGGACATGTTGTAACCAAAATTTGCAGGAAGCGCCGTCAGTGTAGAGAGGTTATGCGCGTAGAGCACGCCCCCCGCCCCGGCAATCGCCGCAGATATCGTAAACCCGAGCAGCTTGAATTTGGTAATGTTAATGCCCACGGACTCCGCCGCAATACGGTTATCCCGAATCGCCATAATTGCCCGCCCACTCCTTGAATTTACCAGATTAAATACCACAAAAAGGCTTACCAGAATCAAAATCACTCCTATTGTAAATGTCGACTGATGCGGCGTTCCGGTAATCCCTTTGGCACCGTTTATAATCATCTCACCGTCCTCTGCCATATTCAGCGAGGCACTGTCCTTGATGGAAAAATGAAATCCGCTTCCGTCTCTTCCCACGTACAATACATTCATGACATTTTTTATAATCTCGCCAAAAGCAAGCGTTACAATTGCCAGATAATCACCTCGAAGACGCAGCACCGGAATTCCGATCAAAAAACCAAACAGCGCCGCCACAAGCGTCCCGATCACAATCGCAAGCAGGAAACGCACGGATTCGTTCATTCCTGTATGTTCCATGCATTTCGTAAAGAAAGCGCTTGAAAATGCGCCCACACACATAAAACCGGCGTGTCCAAGGCTTAACTCTCCCAGATAGCCCACGCAAAGATTCAATCCGACAGCCACGACGGAATAGATCGTAAGAGGCACTAAAAGCCCCTGCATCAGTGATGAAAGGCTTCCCGACGCCAGCATAATCTGTACAATAACATATACCACAAGAACCATCCCATATGTAACCAAATGATCTTTTGTTGTTTTCTTCATGTTTGTCAAATCTATTTTTTTCATATCCGGCACCTACACTTTCTCATGAATCGGTTTGCCAAAAATACCGGTAGGCTTTACAAGCAAAACAAGAATCAGCACGGCAAACACAATCGCATCCGACAGCTGGGAGGATATATAGGCTCTTCCCAATATCTCAATGACGCCAAGCAGGATTCCGCCGACAAAGGCTCCCCAAATAGAACCGATTCCGCCGAACACCGCCGCAGTAAATGCCTTAATGCCGGGCATAGAACCCGTATAAGGCGTCAGCGTCGGGTATGCAGAGCACAAAAGCACGCCCGCAACCGCCGCAAGGCCCGAACCGATCGCGAATGTCAAAGAAATTGTTCCGTTGACATTTACGCCCATCAGCTGCGCCGCCTCCTTATCCTCGGAAACCGCAAGCATCGCCTGACCGGCCTTCGTCTTTTTGATAAATGTCAAAAGCGCGGCTACGATGACAATACACAAAATCACCGTTACAATCGTAACGCTTGGTATAATAAGATTTCCGCCCGCCAGCTTTAACGGCGGAAACGCCACAATCGACTGGAAAGATTTTGAATCGGCGCCAAAAAGAAGCAGCGCAATATTCTGAAGCAGATAACTGACACCGATTGCCGTAATCAAAACCGCAAGCGGGGATGCCTTACGAAGCGGCTTATACGCCACCTTCTCAATTACAATGCCAAGCACAGTACAGACTACAATCGCGAGCACAACGCTGACCGCCGGCGGCAGCGCCAGACTGCTCATAGACATAAATACCGCATAACATCCGATCATAATTACATCGCCATGGGCAAAATTGAGCATTTTGGCAATGCCGTACACCATCGTATAGCCCAGTGCAATGATCGCGTAAATACTCCCCAGACTGATTCCGTTAATTAAATGTGTCAGAAACGTCATAACAATACCTCTTACTTTCTTCATCATCAAAGTGTCACCCAAATATTATAACACAGACGGCAGTAAATTGGGAAACAAAATACTTTTTTTGACACAATAGACGTAACTGTGATGCCGAAGGCTGAATAGTTTCCAATAGACACAGACAGCCGGAGACAATTTCTACACTGTCCCCGGCTTCCAAAATACGTCTCCCGGAATAATTACATTCCGACATACACTCCGTTTTCAATTTTTACGGCCTTAGGCTCTTTATTTACCTCTCCTGTCTCGGCCCACTTCAGACCGTCCTCGCCTCCTGTCAGACCGCTTACATTTATCTTTGTCATTGCCGTCTTTAATGCGTCGCAAATATCGGAAGACGCCGTCTTTGGCGTAATCTCGGCCCCGTCCGCAACGGCCTGTTCAATCGCCTCTTTGATTGTGTATACCGCATCATACGCGTCTGCCGCAAACTGATTCGGCGTATCTCCGTATTTCTCCTTATAGGTAGATACGAACTTTTTCGTGGCCTCATCCTCCGCGTCCGCCGCAAACGGTGTAAGCAGCATAACTCCTTCCGCAAGGCTGGTGTCAAAATTCTCCATGGTAAGAATACCGTCCATTCCGTCACAGCTAAAGAAAATCGGATCAAATCCCATCGCATCCGCCTGTGTCAGAATAATCGAGGATTCCTGATAATAGATAGGAAGAAATACAAGCTCTGCACCCGCATCCTGCGCTTTTCTTAACTGGGTGGAAAAATCCGTCTTGGAATCCGCCGTGAACGCCTCCGCGGACACAATCTCAAGTCCCTGATTTTCCGCTTCTTCTACAAACTTTTCTTCGATACCGGAAGAATATACATCGGAGCTGTCATAAATGATTGCAACCTTTTTGGCAAGATTATTTTCACCTATGTACTCCGCCGATTTCGTTCCCTGATTCGGATCGGTAAAGCAAATCTGAAATACGTTGTCGCCCTTAATGACGTCCGTGGAAGAAGCCGACGGCGTCACCTGGAACATGTTGTCCGCTCCGGTCTTATCCACAACGCCTACACACGGAAGCGTCGTCACCGTTCCCATAAGGATCTGCATCCCCCAGTCCTTTAACGTGTTATAAGCGTTCACCGCTTTTTCCGCATCATTCTGATCATCCTCAAATTTGTATTCAATCTGGTACCCGCTGATGCCGCCCGCCGCGTTGATTTCATCGACCGCAATCTGCGCTCCGTTTTTCACCGCCGTTCCGTAAATTGCGGTTCCGCCCGTTGTCGGACCGATTCCGCCGATGTAGAGTGCGTCCTTCTTTTCCTCTGAACCGCAGCCCGCCAGCATAGAAACTGCCAGCGCTGCCGTCAGCAATACACTAACCACTTTTTTCATAGTACTGTCCTCCTTTAAAATTATGAAGCTAATATTACTACACAATTTTAACAAAATCAATACTTTTTCAAAACAAGAACGCCTTATCGACTGCCTACGTTCGATTCGCCTTCCTATACTCTGACGGCGACTGTCCCATCACTCTCTTAAATACCTTCGAGAAATATTTCTCATCATGAAAGCCTACTTTATAAGCAATCTCATATGTCTTCAGATAATTCTGCCGCAAATAGGTACATGCGTGATCAATTCGAAGCTCATTTAAATAATCCACAAATCCTTTCTCCTGTGAAAAGAGCGTAGAGAGGTAACCTGCTGTAATCCCAACCTTTCCCGCCACCTCCATAAGTGTAAGATTTTCATAGTAATGCTCCCCCATATATTCCTTTGCACGCTCGACAAAATAGTTTTTCCCCTCCGCGATAGTTTCCTCCGTGTCCTTTGTCACGCCTTCTATCTCATCCGCAGCTTCCTTTAGCTTTTGTAAAATATCGGAAGACCGAACAGGCTTCAAAAGATAGTCTTCTGCGCCAAGGCGTATTGCCTGCTGACAGTACCGAAATTCATCGTAGCCGCTCAAAATCATTGTATATGGCAAAATCCCTGCGCGTTTTGCCTCCTGCATGACTTCTATACCGTTCTTTAACGGCATCTACACATCAATCAGCATAATATCCGGCTTGCTGCGGAATATCACTTCCATTGCCTCCGTACCGTTAGACGCCAGATAAATTTTGTCAAAACGGTCCGTATGCAGCTGTATATATTTTGCAATTCCATTGCGGATAATATCTTCGTCATCCGCGATTAACAATTTCACGCTCATCAACACGCAACTCCTTCAATCCGCACGGTATCCGAATCATTACCGTGGTGCCGCATCCCTTTTCACTTTCAATCCGAAGCTCAAAATCTTCCCCGTATGTGAGCTCCAGACGCTCCTTTATATTTTTTATCGCATATCTTCCGATCCGCTGGCTTGCATACTCCCTTGTATCCGGCTCCACAAAGACTGCCGCAAGCTGCTCCCTGCTCATTCCCACTCCCGTATCCCGAATATAAAAGACCATGTGATCCTCATCTTTTTCCCCGGTAACCGAAAGATAGAAATGATCGCCGACCTTCTCAAATCCATGTACAATCGCATTTTCTACAAAAGGCTGCAAAATCAGCTTCGGTATCTCCTCCTCCAAGATTGCCCCGCTCATCAAAACCTTATACTCTAACCGCTTTCCAAACCGCATCTTTTGGATGTGCAGATAACGCTCCAAAAGCTCGCCCTCACTGCGTACCGTAACTTTACTGTTTCCCCTGCTCAATACGAGCCTGAAAAGCTGTGACAGCGTTAAAATATCCTCTGCGGCCTCTTCGTTTCCATCCTCTAACACACGCCAATAAAGAGAGTCCAAGGTATTATATAAAAAGTGCGGATTAATCTGGGCCTGAAGCACATCCAGCTCGCTTTCCCGCTCCTTTAACGCCATAACGTAATTCTTATCAATCAGCTCCTTGATATCGTCAACCATACTGTTGAAGCACGCGGAGGCCTCTCCTACCTCATCTAACGTTATCACCTCTACCTTTTGCCCAAAATCTCCCTTTTTGAAATTCTCCATTGCCGCACACAGAGTGTGCAGAGGCTTTGAAACGATGTTGGATACCAATATCATAATCGGATATAAGCCGGCCAAAAGTCCAACCAAAAATGCAAGCGGCGTATAGAGCACGGAACCAAGAGAATCCAAAATCCCAGCTTTCGGAACCAGCTTATAGACAATGGTTCCCGTATTCTCACTTTTGCATCGATAGACATGGTAATCTTCATACTCGTTGTGTACACTAAGACTTTTCGTTCCGGAAGCTATTTCCTGTTCTCTTTCCATAATCTCTGAAATTCTCTCCCCCGGAACACCTCCGGCGCACATCATCTGTGCCCCGTACTCACTCATCACGACAACCGCCTCTTCTTCACTTCGCAGAGAATTTTGACAAACCGCATCATATTTGTCCGCGGAAGCCCCAATCACCAGAAACCCCCGCCGATTCTGCCTTGCAAGATCATAGATTTCCCTGTACATCACAATTTTATCATTGCGGTTCATCTCGTAGGTATCCGACTCATATTTTCCGACTCTCTGCCAGATCATCTTACCCTTTTCCTTTACGGCAAGCTCATAAACCGCCTGCTTCCTGACCTCCTCAATATCTCCGATATATGCCGAAAAATCCATACTGCGCAAATACGGATTGACACCGTTTTCCGGATAAATGGCGACCGTTTTTATCTGCCCGTTGATTGCCATCATATCCTGTATGATCTGCATCGGCGCATTGTGAAACCAGAGCTGCGAATCACGGTTAAACTTGGCCGGATCCTCGCAGCTTAAAATCTGCGTAATATCGTTATTGATGCAGATATAGGTTCCAAGCTCAATCACATGCTTCTGCATCACCTCTATGCTGTCCGAAAGTCCCTGAACACACTGAAGGCATGTCTCCTCCTCCGTTCTCTTCGCCAGGTTATAATTATATAAAAACAAGAGTGCACTAACCAGCAGCAAAATAGGGGCGATAATTACATAGCTGTAAAAAATCAGCTTTTTCCGAATACTCAACTGCAAGACCCAATATTTCAACCGCTTCATAGTGCACCTCATACGTTTTTGTTTTTATTTTATCCTTTTACGGCGCCCATTGCAACGCCCTTTGTAATGTGCTTATTCAAAATAATATAAACAATTACCGCCGGTGCCGCCGTCAGCGCCATCACCGCAAACTGTACGGCGTAATTCGAGGAATACTCGCCGGTAAATTCCAGCACGGAAAACGGGAGCGTCTTCCATGTCGGAGAGCTTAAATATGTGCTTGCCATAATAAACTCATTCCAGTTATTCAGAAACGTCATAATCGCAACCGTAGCTATGGAAGGCTTTAGCAGCGGAGTTACAATCTGAAATACAATCCGGTAAATCCCACAGCCGTCCATCACAGCCGCTTCCTCAAGCTCCATCGGAATAGACTCAATAAAACCGGTCATCAAAAACAATCCCTGCGGAAGTGAAAACGCCACATACGGAATCAAAAGCGCCCATATCGTATCAATAACCCCGATAGAATGATAAATTTTATAGTTCGGAAGCAATGTCGCATGAATCGGAATCATCATCCCAAGCAGCAGCACGGTTTTCACAAAATTATTTAATTTCCATCTCATTCTACGACACGCATACCCGGCCATAATCGATATGATAACCACCAAAACAACCGCAAGCGTATTGATTAACACACTGTTCTTCAGATAAAGCAGAAAATTTCCGTCCACAAATGCCTTCACGTAATTGTCCCAGCGGATCTTTTCCGGAATAATCAAAAGTCCGCTCGTAAACATCTCATTACTGCTTCCAAGTGAGAAATCAATCAGCCATATAAGCGGAAAAAGCTGAATCACCGCAACCGCAATCAGTATGACCCACAATATCGCCTTACCTATTTTCTGTCTTCCTGTCTTCATCTTCTACCTCCTACGCTTCCTGCTTATCCCGAAACACCGTATTTAACAAAACAGTGACTGCAACACAGATAATGATAAAAATGACGCCGATCGCATTGCCGTATCCGTATTTAAATGCCTTAAACGCCTGCTGATACAAGTAATTTGCCGCAAACTGCGTACTGTTTGCCGGTCCTCCGTTTGTCAAAAGGTAAACCGTCTCCATTTGTTTCAAGGCGGAAATGATTGCCATTGTCACGTTAATCTGGATCACCGGCTTCATAAGCGGCAGGGTAATCCTGTAAAACGTCGTCCACCATCCGGCACCGTCAATGGAAGCCGCTTCATAGAGCACCGGATCAATATTTTTGATGCCGGTATAGTAAATCAGCATACCCCATCCGAATCCATGCCAGATTAACACGATAAGCACAGACCAGATTGCATTCTGCTGCGAGAGCCAATTGACCTGCCCCTCAAAGCCAAATATTTTTAAGACATTATTCAGCAGTCCGAAATCAGGATTGTAGATAAATTTCCACAAATATGCAATTACCGCTACCGAAATAACATTCGGTATAAAATAAATACAACGGAAAATCCCCTCCGCCTTCCCTTGGAGCTTATCGAGAACAGCCGCCACGATAATCGCAAGCGGATGCTGGATACAGATAAAACCAATTGCCAAGAGCAGCGAATTTAACAGAGAACGTCCGAACGCCGAATCGTGAAACAGCTGCACATAATTGTCCAAGCCGATAAAATTCTCTTCCGACATGCCGGTATAATCCGTAAACCCATAATAAACGCTAAGACAAATCGGAGCCAATATCGCAAACAGGAACACCAGCACGCCGGGCAGAACCAGTGTAAAAATCACCCATTTATTGCTGTATAACTTCTTCATCAAAATCTCCTTTCATACAAAACATATATTTTGTCCCTTCTCCTATGCCAATCATAGAGAAAGAGGATGTCTCAAAAGTAAGCCGCTTTTGGGACATCCTCTCTAATGTGTCTCTTATCTGATCTGCATCTTACTTACATGCTGCGCCGATTGTCGTAAGGAAATCATCTACGCTTGTTGAACCGTTTGATACACCCTGAATCTCACTCTCGATTGCCGTTTTGAATGCGGACGGTCCGCAATCATTAATCGGAGTTCCCGAAACACTCGTTGCATTGTTTAAGATTTCGATAATCTGCTTTTGTAATTCCGTCTCATTACCTGTCATATATTCGCTCTGATCCTGTGCGGACATTCCCACACCGTTCTCCCAGCCATACTTTGAAAGCTTATCCGGCTGATACATATAGTTTAAGAACTTGATGGCTTCGTCTTTTACCGCCGAATTTGCCGACACTGCATATCCGCCGCCGTTCCATGCTGCGATATCGTTCGCGCCGCCCTTGCCGTCTTTTACAACCGGCATTGTAAATGCACGGATATTTGTTCTGATATCCTCAGCGATATCCTCATTTAACGCCATGGACGCATCCCAGCTTCCCATAACGTACATTGCAGCCTGGCCGTTCGTAAATAAGTTCTGCGTTGTTCCGTAATCCTGTGAATCATATCCTGTCTGGAACATTCCTGCCGCCGCGGAATCAACCAAAAGCTGCGTCGCCGACTTTAATTCCGGTGCAGAGAAATCACCTGTTGAAATCGCATTGCTTATAATATTGGAATGCTCTGTTCCCGCAACCTTTACAAGAAGATCCGTCAAAAAGCATGCCATCGGCCATCCGTCGCCGCCGTCCATTGCAATCGGTGTGATGCCCGCATCCTTAATCGTTCCGCACAGCGTCATCAAATCTTCATATGTAGCCGGAACCTCCCAGGAATTGTCCTCAAACATCTTCTGGTTATAATAAATCAGCATAATGTCCGTATTTCTCGGAAGCCCGTAAAGCTTTCCGTCCTTTTTAAAGCCTTCCAGCGAACCGGAGATAAACTTGTAATCCGCATAATCGCTCTCATTTAACTCTGCAAGAACACCCGCATCAAGCACCTCATCGAGGAAGGAAGGCTGTCCCCAGATACTTACCACATCCGGCATACCGTCCATCGCATAAGCCTTAAACTTTGTCTTATAAGCCTCCTCGTCTAACGCTTCCACTTCTATTTTAACGTTCGGATTGGCGTCCATGTACTCGTCAATGATCATCTGCTCTACAAGACCCTGGCCGTTTTTGCGGTCCGGAAGATTCGAAAACAGCTTGAGCGTCACCTCATCGCCTGTGGAATCATCCTCTTTGTCCTTTGTATCCTCTTTGTCATTCCCTGCCTCTGAGGAAGTATTTGTCTTGCTATCCGCGTCAGTCTTTGTGCTTTCCTTTTTGTTATTGCCGCAGCCTGCCAGCACGGATACTGACATTGCCGCCACCAATAACGCCGCTATCAATTTTTCTTCATTCTTTGTTCCTCCCATTTGGTTGAATTTGTATATTCAAATCATACCATCCGCCAAACCGGGATAACAGATATCAGAATTCCAAAATAGTGTAAAATATTCGAATTTTATTCCACCCTAAAACTGCTCACCTCTCCTGTCAGTCCGCACATATTTTCATCCAACACCTCAGCCAGGGAGTTAAGCTGTTTTACATGAAGCATCAGCTTTTCCGCAATTCCGCCAACCGTCTCCACAGACGCTGTTGTCTGCTCAATGACGCTGGATATCGTTGCAATGGCCGTGAGTGTGCCCTCTCGGTCGGCATCCGCATGTCCCACCTTCCCCGCAATCGTATTCAGGCCTTCAAACATCTGCTCCATATCCGCCTTCATATCCACAAATGCGCTTAAAAGCCCACGAACGCTGTTTGTCTGGGCGCGCACAATTTCACCGGCATCCTTGGTACTCTCGACACTGATTTCCATCTGCTGCTGTATTGTCGAAACGCTTCGCCTGATCTCATTCGCCGCATTTGACGATTCCTCCGCAAGCTTGCGGATTTCCTCCGCAACAACGGAAAATCCTTTTCCCGCCTCGCCCGCACGCGCCGCCTCAATGGATGCGTTCAACGACAGAAGGTTGGTCTGCCCCGATATCTCATCAATCATATCCACAAACTTCTCGATAAGAGCCGTCTGCTCCTTTAACCCGTAAATACTCCGTTCCACGTCCCCGGTCTTTTCATCCGCAAGTTCCGATTTCTCACTGAGGGCATTCATCGCCTCCATTCCCTGCTCTATCATGTCCCCCGTTCTGTCAATCTGCCTCTGCGCTTTTGCCACCTCTTCACTGACCGCATGAATATCCTCCGAAAGGCGGTTGGATTTATCCAGACATTCGGCCGCACTCACCGCCTGGGATTCCATACCGATGCGAATTTCCGCAAGCGCATCCGTAATGCTGCTGGAGTAACGCCCGATTTCATCGGAGGTTCCGCTGACCTGATGCGTGGAATCCTCCAGCTGTCTCGTAGCATTTTTCACCTTACAGACAAGCTTTTTCGTTCCGTGCACCATACCGTTCATGGATTCCGCGAGATTGGAAAACTCGTCTTTTCCTTTGACGCGCACTTCCACCGTCAAATTGCCCTGCGCTACCTCTTCCACCTCTTTTACGACTCTCTTCATGTTGCGCTGAATCCGTTCGGATATCCAAAATCCTAAAAACAACGCCAAAAAGGATGCCGCAATGACAAGCACAAAGGTAAGGTTTCGTATCTCATATGCCTGGCTGACTACCGTACTCTCCGGCACCAGCGCACACACTGCTGCATTCGTTTTTTCACTGCGGCTGTATAGAAATAAGTATTTCTCATCATTCATCTTCACAAAATCCGCCCCCGAAAATTCTTCGGACTGCATAGCTTCCTGATAAAAGCTCTGCTCATAAAAACGGATCTCCTGCTCGCTGCCCGTCCACACCTCTCTTCCGTTCTCCGTGACAAACGCCGCAGCCGCATCTTCTCCGATCTCAAGCTTTTTTAAGATTTCTCCGATCTCGGATTTTTTGATATCAATGGTCACACATGCCTTCCCGCCGTCCGACATGCAGTTATAATTCAGTATGTAATCCTCATCCGAAATCCCAATCTGCTCGTCTGCGTACGCATGCCCGTCATACCAGCCGGCACTCACCTTCTCCTGTTCGCTCCACGCCTCCAAAAATCCCTTGCGCTGCGTTTCGTTTCCGCTGGTGAGCATCTCAACATTCTCGCCCGTAATAATATAGATCCCGCTAATCATCGGATTGACCACCGCAGATGTCCGCAGAGAATCCTTTGCCGTATTGAGCGCCTCTGCGCGCTTTGTCGGGTTATTTTCATACAATCCGAGATAATACTGAGAAAGCTGTGTGTCATATGCATATTTAAACGCCTCCGACTCAATCAGCTTGCACCCGTAATCAATATACTCTACAATCGTATTCAATGTCTGAACTGTGGACTCCGTATATTTCTCCTCCATTCCGGCAGCAGCCTTCCGATAGGAAAATATACCCACAAGAATCACACACACAATCGGTACAATAAAACAGATCGCAATCTGTCCGCGAATACCGAATTTTCTGTTTTTCCTCCTCTTAACCCCCCCACTCTTCTTTTGTCTTCTCATACTTGCATCCTCCTGATATTGAACCGGGCTTTTGCACTGCTATCCCACTTTCATTATCAGGCGTTTTTTCTCAAATAAAAAGAGTACAATATTCGAAAATAGTGTATTATTTTCCAAAAATCATATCAAAACTGTTCATAGATAAATACAGGCGCGGACGAATCCTTTGAGATCAAAAAGTAAATCCATAACGCCATAAAAATCAAATAAAAAACAAGAACTCTTCCGGCAAACGCAAGTCTCTCGCTATTCTTCCAATTCTTTATAAAAACGATAAATCTGTTCATTCATATCCACCAGTCCTTTCAGTGCAGGATGAGAGTTGTCCTCAAAATAATACGGCTCATACTCATTTGGGGACAAATCGGCATAAGATACCCCAAAAGCTTTTGCAAGCTCCTTTGTCCTGTCATACAGTGCCTCCCTCTCCGTTTTATCCAACTCAAGATAATCATACCAGTACCCGTTAAACGGAAGCATCACAAGAAGCACGTTTATTTTATTTTCCGTACAGACCTTAAGAAAGCATTCCAGATCCTCAAATTCCTTTGAATCGACACGGTATGCCGGCTTTTTCACACCGTCTCCCTCAATCAAATCTCGGTACTGATTTTCATACACCGCATCCAACATGCCATATGCATTGTTGTCCGCAATCTTTTTCCCGGATTCTACCGCTTCCACATATAATGCATCCCAGTCAATCTCACGCTGCTGCCCTTTCTCCTGATTTAATTTCCCGCCTGCCCAGGCTTTCAAAAACAGTCCGGTATCTGTGCGCTCCTTTACCAGAAATTCACGCAAACGGCTCATCCCTTCTTTATGGATTCCCCCTTCGCAAAGCTCTATATCGGTCTCAATCTTTTCAAGCAGCGCGCTGTTATCTGCCGCAAGCTCCCTTGCCCTCTCAATCACATACTGCTTTGTTTCCCCGCTCAGCTTATCATTTTTCAAAAATGTGAGAAACGCATCCTCGGAGAAGGACGACCCGAAGGCGCTTTTTTTCACGCCCCCGTCTTTAAACCACTGCGGAGATACGATAATAACGGCCTTCTTTCCGCTTAACGTTTCCCCCAATGCCCCCGCCGTTATGGCATGCGTCAGAGACTGGTATCCCGCCTGCCCGATATAAACGGGGTCCATATCGCTGTCCCTAAAAATAGAATTTCCGCCAAACTCCGTATTTTGTCCATGGCGAAGCTCTGAGGAGCCAAATACTGCAACTGCATTTTCACCCCCAAGCAGCTGTGCCAGCCCGTTGGTACAGACAAACTTTGACGGCTCTATCCATGTTCCTATACGGATATTGTACCGCGGCAGCCCCTTTGCCGCCGCCGCATGTATACCTGCCGCCGTCAATAAAAACAGCACAAATGCCGTCAAAAAAGCTTTTATATTTTTCATAACCCCGCCTCTACATTCTCTCTTTCAGCAATGCAAGAATTTTGTTCGGCGTATTCATATCCTCTCTTTTCACCTCGGACGGCGCAATCACAATTGAAAGCTCCTCCTCTATGCGGACAAGCAGCTCCGCAAAACCAAGGGAATCCAGCAGATCCTCCTCGAACAAATCAATATCCCGATCCTCATTTACAACTTCATCCTCACAAATCTCTTCCAGCATTTTCATAATTTTTTCTTCCATAATGTTATTCCTCTCTATTCCTTTTTTATTAATCCGGGACTTTTAGCGCCCCGATTCCATCTTAAAACAGATGTCCCGAGAAAATTAAAAATCCGAACATGACAAGATTTAATGTCACAAACCATGACAAAACGCGGTACCAGCGCTTTTTCTTATTTTTCTTATAAAATCCCGCCTTTTTCTGATAGATTTCCGTTCCCGCCAGGAGCAGTCCATGATAAAGACCGTACACAATATAGTGTAAACTCAGTCCGTGCCAGACACCCATCAGCAGCATATTCACAAGAAATCCCACCGACGCTCCCTTCAGCCTGTCTTTGAACCACTTATTCTTCATCCCAAGCATGACAAAGCGTGAAAAAACGAAATCCCGAAACCACTCCGAGAGCGAAATATGCCAGCGCGCCCAGAAGTCTTTCATATCAATGCTCACAAACGGCTTTCTGAAATTGTCCGGCACGCAGATTCCAAGCATATACCCGCTTCCTACCGCCATCAGGCTATACCCCGCAAAATCAAAAAACATATAAAAGCCGTAGCTGTAAGCGTAACCCGCCATATTCACAAAATCCCGTCCGTCAAATACTGTCATAACCTGATAAAATATGTCTGCAAGCACAAACTTATAGAGCAATCCCTGCATCAGCTTTAAAAGCCCTGTCCCAAAAAGCTCCAAAAATTCTCTTCTCTCATAGTCCCTGCAGTAGTCTGCCTCAAATCTTCTGCTTCTGTCAATCGGTCCGCAGCTGAAGGTCGGAAAAAACAGAAGATAGGCGCAAAAGTTCATCACGCTGATATCTTCAATCACACCGTCGTACATTTCTATAATAATCTGTACAACACGGAACGTAAGATAGGAAATCCCTACAAACTGAAACCATCCCATCTCTCTGAAATCCGGAAGCTCGCACAGCTTGCTAAAAATCAGCGGCAGAAGCGTAAAAAGTATGAACAGGCGGTAACGCCATGCGCTTCTTTTATACTTCCTGCGGATTCTCCCGTATAACTTTACAAGCGCAAGCTCCAACAGAAAATATGCGATAAAATATACCAGCTGGCGCGGGCTTTTTATAAGCACGGCTCCCGTAATCAGAACCGATACAGCCAAAATATAAATCCTGCGCCAACGCGCGCCCCCTCCTATCGCAAGGGCGCCGAGCAATATTACTGTCAGCAGGGCAAAAAAAGTGATTCCGCTGTAAAAACTCATGAAACCAGTCCTCCAAGATACTTGCGGTCTGCCTTTCCGTGATTTGTCATAGGAATTTCATCTATATATTTTATTTTCTTCGGTATCATATAAGACGGGAGCAGCTCTCTTAATTCCATTTTTACTTCCCTGGTAAACTCATGAAGGGTTTTCCCCTTTATCTCTCCTGTCACAAACGCGGTCAGACTGTTTACTTTTCCTTCCTTTATCGTCGGAACCACTACCGCATGGCTAATCTGCGGAAGTCTGGCCATATTGTTTTCAATATCCTCAATCTCAATCCTGTATCCGTGCAGCTTCACCTGAAGATCAATCCGCCCGTTATAATAAAGCCATCCGTCCTTTTTATATCCCGCATCCCCCGTACGGTATGCACGCCAATCCTTCCCGTTTCTGGTACAGACAGCAAATACCTTTTCTGTCAAATCCGGCCTGTGATAATATCCGGGGCTAACGGTATTCCCGATAATGACGATTTCCCCCTGCCCTCCCTCCGGCAGGCATTGACCGTTTTCATCCCATATCTCAATCCATGTCTGCGGCTTCTCGCGCCCAACCGGAAGAGATTTTCCCTCTCTGATAGTCTGGTTTAACAATTCCTTTGTGATTTCCACCTCCGTCACGGCTACCGTGGACTCCGTCGGTCCATATGTATTGATAATCCTCGCGCCCTCAAACCGCTCCAAAAGCCGCTCCGCCGTAGCTGTCGTAAGCACCTCTCCGCAAAACAGGAACGTCCCAAGATTCGGCAGCAGATCCCTGTTAAACTTCTTATCGCTTAAACATACATCCGCAAAAGAAGGCGTAGACACCCACACATGTATATCCGCATTTTCCATAAAGGAGTACATCGCGCCGTAATCGCTTTGCAGCTCTTTTTCCATTGTAAACAACGTCCCGCCGCAGGCAAGGCATGTATACAAATCCATCACCGACAGATCAAAGGAGAACGGCGCCTGATTCAGAAAATGCGCACCTCTCTTCTCCTCGCTGCTGCTCCCAAGCCCGATTGACCATTCAAGATAATGGTTCAGACAATCCGAAGTAATCCGTACACCCTTTGGCTTTCCGGTGCTTCCCGACGTAAAGATAATATAATAATCCTCCTCGCCCTTTACCTGCCATTCCCTGCTGTAAGCTCCCTGGAAGGAGCACGCAATTTCCCGTATCTCTTCCACGTTAACCTGGCGTCCGACCGCCGCTTCCAGCTCTCCCTCCACTGTAAAAACCAGATCGGGTTCCACACTCCCAATCGTCTCATGTACCCGCGATACCGGTATTGAAATATCCTGCGGACAATATGCGCGTCCCGCTTTTACACACGCCAGAAAGCAAACAATCATATATGGGCTTTTATGGCCATATACAATCACAGGCTTTTTGCTCTCCCCATAATTGCCGTGTATCCAGGCAGCCAAACGGTTCGAGTATTCCTCCAGCTGCATATAAGTAAGCGCTTCTCTGCTTCCCTGTATGGCGATCCTCTCTCCTGAAGCCTTAGCCATTTCCCTGATCTTTTCCAGTATGTTCATTCGCGTTCCTTCTTTCTCCTCTTGGTTTATTTTTTATGAATTATAGCATAAATAAACTATAATAAGAGATTTCTTAAGAATTCTTAAACAATCTTAATCATTTGTGTCTATTTTTTTATAAAACGCATCTATCGCATCTGCGAAGAACTCCGCTGCACCTTCACCGTACTTTTCATTAAAACTCGACTTCAATGGTTCCTTCCGATAGAGTCGTGCGTTCGCAAGCATCCACTCCCGCTCTTCTTTTATCTGACTAAACTGCTTCATCACAAATCCATATTCACCGATAATCTCTTTGACCTCGAAACAATCCACAGGACATTCTCTCTTACTAATCAGTTTTTGCAGGATTGCTTCTATTCTCTTATTATAGCTTTCAGCAACCTCTTTGCTAATCGGATTCTTTACAGCGGACAGATACGCATCTTTTCCCCCGTACCACTCGACTACCTTTGCATAATTTTTTTGCATCTTTTCCGACGATACTACTTCAACATAATGCTTTCTCCACTCTTCCACGCTGCCAAACTCATCTATGGCCGTTTTCCTGATGTTTTCCGGCATATGGTTCAACATGCTACAAAACATCTCCTCAATCTCCGTTTTCCCAAAAATAGTAAAATCCATTTTATTATCTCCTTTCAGCACATCATCGATACTTGCAATCAGGCGCTCCATACGTTCCTTTTTTGCCACCAACATTTTTCTCTGCATTTGCAGAATGTGATTGCGGTCAAGCGCAGGATTTTCCATAATCGATTTGATTTCTTTCAAAGGAATATCAAATTCACGGAAGAACAAGATCTGCTGTAAATTCTCCAAGGCTTTATCGTCATAAAGCCGATATCCCGCTTCACTTTTATCGGTCGGACAAAACAATCCGATTTCATCATAGTAATGAAGCGTACGCGCGCTGATACCTGTAAGCTGAGATATTTCCTTTACTGTCATCATATCGTTTGGCCTCCTGTTCCTGATACAACCACTATAATCTATGACGTTCCGTGAAGGTCAATAGGATTTTTATTTTCTATGGTCGAATAAAGAATCCGGCTCTGCCGGATTCCCCGCCTGCGGCGGGCCGCATATGCGGCATTTTTCCTCTCCGCCGCATGGCAATCCTGCCCGGAGGGCTTTTTATATCATAGGAAAGTTATAGGCTTTAGCACTTCACAGCAACAAGGTCTTTCCTATGATGATTCGGGTGCCAAAAGGTTGTGAACAAGAAGAACGCTGGCAATTTGCACAAAAACATGCGAAAAGCTGCGACTTGTTTCGGCGGTTAGAATTTCTTAGTGTTCTGTCT
>CANOCV010000009.1 GCA_947564465.1 uncultured Roseburia sp.
GTAATTGCTATTTTAACGCTTATTCGCCAGCTTTGCAAGTCCATTTTACACGAATCGAAAATCAAATTACACGAATTTCGGGCGAATAGGCGAACTTTTTTCGGTCACATTACGAAGTATCCCTTGCGGAAATTGGAGGTTTTCATATGCCAAAACAAAAAGGAGATTCGCAATCCGCTTCACTACTTGCTCATGAAAGCAGTCCGCAGAGTGGACATGCTTTCAAATTACATGCCCCATACAAGCCGACAGGCGACCAGCCGCAGGCAATCGAAGCCCTTGTCAAAGGCTTCCAGGAAGGCAACCAATTCCAGACTTTACTAGGCGTGACAGGCTCCGGCAAGACCTTCACGATGGCGAATGTCATCCAGCAGATTAATAAACCCACTTTGGTAATAGCGCACAATAAAACGCTGGCGGCACAATTATACGGCGAGTTCAAGGAGTTCTTCCCTGAGAACGCAGTAGAGTATTTTGTTTCCTACTACGACTACTACCAGCCGGAAGCCTATGTGCCGTCCACCGACACATATATAGCGAAGGATTCGTCTGTGAATGATGAGATTGATAAGCTGCGTCTGTCCGCTACGGCTGCGCTTGCAGAGCGAAGGGATGTGGTTGTGGTTTCCAGTGTATCCTGCATCTATGGATTGGGAAGCCCGGAGGATTTCCTCGGGATGATGGTTTCCTTAAGACCGGGAATGGAGCGTGACA
This sequence comes from uncultured Roseburia sp., assembly GCA_947564465.1. GTDB lineage: Bacteria > Bacillota > Clostridia > Lachnospirales > Lachnospiraceae > Roseburia_C. The sequence continues at coordinate 715 of CANOCV010000009.1, forward strand.
GGGATGATGTGATTCGCGCGCTGATAGATATTCAATATACAAGAAATGATATGGATTTTAGCAGAGGAACATTTCGTGTAAGGGGAGATGTCGTGGAAATTTTTCCGGCGGACAGAGATGAGACGGCGATTAGGGTAGAATTTTTTGGGGATGAAATTGACAGAATAACGGAAATAGATATATTGACGGGGGAGATACGCTGTGAGTTGGAACATGTAGGGATTTTTCCGGCGTCGCACTATGTGGTGCCGCAGGAGAAAATAAACAGGGCGTGCGTCGAAATTGAAAAAGAGCTGGAAGAACGTGTGCGTTATTTTAAGGGGGAGGACAAGCTTTTGGAGGCGCAGCGTATCTCGGAGAGGACGAATTTTGATATAGAGATGCTGCGGGAAACGGGATTTTGCAGTGGAATTGAGAACTACTCAAGACATCTTGCGGGGCTTGAACCGGGAGCGACGCCGCTTACACTTATGGACTATTTTAAAGATGATTTCCTGATTATTGTCGATGAATCTCATATTACAATACCACAGGTTCGCGGTATGTTTGCGGGTGATCAGTCGAGAAAGAGTACGCTCGTAGATTATGGCTTCCGCTTGCCGTCGGCGAAGGATAACAGACCGCTTAATTTTGAAGAGTTTGAGAGCAAGATCGATCAGATGATGTTTGTCTCGGCAACGCCGAATGTTTATGAGCGGGAGCATGAGCTTTTGCGTGCGGAGCAGATTATTCGGCCGACCGGCCTGCTGGATCCAAAGGTGGATGTACGTCCGGTGGAGGGGCAGATTGATGACCTGGTCGGGGAGGTAAACAGGGAAACGGCAGCGGGACATAAGGTGCTGATAACGACCCTGACCAAAAAAATGGCGGAAGATTTGACGGATTATATGCGTGAAATCGGGATTCGGGTCAAATATTTGCATTCCGATATTGATACATTGGAGCGGGCGGAAATTATCAGAGACCTGCGCCTTGATGTGTTTGATGTTCTGGTAGGAATCAATCTTTTGCGGGAGGGACTTGATATACCGGAGATTACACTGGTGGCAATTTTAGATGCAGACAAGGAAGGGTTCCTGCGCTCGGAAACTTCGCTGATACAGACGATCGGGCGTGCGGCGCGTAACTCGGAGGGACATGTTATCATGTATGCGGATAAGATAACGGACTCCATGCGCATTGCAATTGATGAAACCGACAGGAGACGAGAGATCCAAAAGAAATATAACGAGGAGCATGGAATCACGCCGCAGACGATACAGAAGTCTGTCCGCGAGCTGATCAGTATATCAAAGAGTGTTGCCAAGAGCGAGATGGAGTTTAAGAAGGATCCGGAATCTATGAGCAGACAGGAGCTGGAGAAATTGATTGCGGATATTCAAAAGAAGATGAATCATGCTGCCGCAGAGCTGAATTTTGAGGCGGCGGCGGAGTACCGCGACAAGATGGTGGAGCTAAAAAATATGCTGCGCGACTTGTAGGCCTGGCGCATGGGAAATAATAGTTCTTATGAGCGGTCGTTAGACTGTGAATAGGAATGAAAAATAGGAAGAGGATAAAAGAGAATGGCAAAAATGGGACGGAAGTATATTAAAATCAGAGGGGCAAATGAGCATAACCTGAAAAACATTGACGTAGATATCCCAAGGGATGAATTTGTGGTGCTGACAGGATTGAGCGGTTCCGGCAAGTCCTCCCTTGCATTTGACACCATATATGCGGAGGGACAGCGGCGCTATATGGAGTCGTTATCTTCGTATGCAAGGCAGTTTTTGGGGCAGATGGAGAAGCCGAACGTGGAGAAGATAGAAGGTTTGTCGCCGGCGATTTCGATTGATCAGAAATCTACGAACCGCAACCCTCGTTCGACGGTTGGGACCGTGACGGAGATTTATGATTATTTCCGTTTGCTCTATGCGAGAATCGGAATACCGCATTGTCCGAAATGCGGTAAGGAGATAAAAAAGCAGTCGGTAGACCAGATGGTAGACCAGATCATGACGCTGCCGGAGAAGACAAGAATCCAGCTTCTTGCACCGGTGGTAAGAGGCCGAAAGGGAGAGCATCAGAAGCTTTTGGAGCGCGCGAAGCGCAGCGGCTATGTCAGAGTGCGGATTGACGGAAATCTGTATGAGCTGACGGAGGACATTAAGCTTGAAAAAAATAAAAAACATAACATAGAAATTGTAGTGGACCGCCTTGTAGTGAAAGAGGGAATTGAAAAGCGTCTGACCGATTCGATTGAAAACGTGCTGGATCTGGCGGAAGGGCTTTTGGTGGTAGATGTGTTTGGGGGCGAGCCGCTGCAGTTTTCACAAAGCTTTTCGTGTTCGGACTGCGGAATCAGTATAGATGAAATTGAGCCGAGAAGTTTTTCCTTTAATAATCCGTTTGGTGCATGTCCGGACTGTTTTGGATTGGGATATAAGATGGAATTTGATATTGATTTGATGATACCGGATAAGCGTCTGTCGATTTCCGGGGGCGCGATACAGGCGATGGGATGGCAGTCCTGTACTGACAGCAAAAGTTTCACGTATGCCATTTTAAAGGCGCTTTCCGAGGCGTATCATTTCAGTCTGGATACACCGGTTGAAGAGCTTCCCGAGAATATTTGGAATGTATTGGTGAACGGAACGGGAGGCCGGGAAGTGAAGGTTCACTATAAAGGACAGAGGGGAGAGGGCGTTTATGATGTTGCTTTTGAGGGGCTGGTCAAAAATGTGGAGCGCCGTTACAGAGAGACGGGTTCTGAGAGCATGAAGCAGCAGTATGAGGAATTTATGCGCATCACGCCGTGTAAGGCATGCGGCGGACAGAGATTGAAGAAGGAAGCGCTCGCAGTTACCGTCTGTGATAAAAATATCCATGAAATAACGTCAATGTCAATTAAAGGGCTGCATGGATTCTTGCAGGAGATGACTTTGACAAGACAGCAGCAGCTCATCGGCGAGCAGGTATTGAAGGAGATAAAAGCGAGGGTGGGGTTTTTGATGGACGTCGGTTTGGATTATCTTTCTCTTGCGAGGGCGACGGGGACACTTTCGGGCGGAGAAGCGCAGCGCATCCGGCTTGCCACGCAGATCGGATCGGGACTTGTCGGCGTCGCATATATTTTGGATGAGCCAAGTATCGGGCTGCACCAGCGCGACAACGACAAGCTGGTGGCTACGTTAAAAAATTTGAAGGATCTGGGGAACACGCTGATTGTTGTAGAACACGACGAGGATACGATGATGGCCGCGGACTATATTGTGGATATCGGGCCGGGAGCGGGATCGCACGGCGGGGAAGTCGTGGCAGTCGGAGATGCCCGGCAGATTATGGAAAACAAAAATTCCATTACGGGAGCTTATCTGAGTGGGAGAAAAAGAATTCCGGTTCCGGATGTGAGAAGAAAACCCACGGGATTTTTGGAGATAAGAGGGGCGGCCGAAAATAATCTGAAAAACATCAATGTCAAGCTTCCTCTTGGGATTATGACCTGTATCACGGGGGTGTCGGGATCGGGAAAAAGTTCATTGACAAACGAGATTCTATATAAGCGTCTGGCAAGAGATCTGAATCGTGCGCGTACCCTGCCGGGGAAGCATAAAGATATGATCGGGATAGAGCAATTGGATAAGGTGATCGACATTGATCAGTCGCCGATCGGGAGAACGCCGCGTTCCAATCCTGCCACTTATACAGGAGTATTTGATATGATACGCGACTTGTTTGCGTCGACGCCGGACGCCAAGGCGAGAGGGTATTCTAAGGGGCGTTTTAGCTTTAACGTAAAAGGCGGGCGGTGCGAGGCGTGTTCCGGCGATGGAATCCTGAAAATAGAGATGCATTTTCTGCCGGATGTCTATGTACCCTGCGAGGTATGTCAGGGAAAACGGTATAACCGTGAAACGTTGGAGGTAAAATATAAGGGGAAAAGTATTTATGACGTGCTGGATATGACGGTGGAGGAGGCTTTGGGCTTTTTTCAGAATGTGCCGTCGATTGAGCGTAAAATACAGACGCTCTATGATGTCGGTCTGTCTTATGTGAAGCTGGGGCAGCCGTCCACGGAGCTTTCCGGAGGAGAGGCGCAGCGTATTAAGCTTGCTACGGAATTAAGCAAGCGCAGCACGGGAAAGACGATTTATATTTTGGACGAGCCGACGACCGGACTGCACTTTGCAGACGTAGATAAGTTGGTAGAAATTTTGCGCCGCCTGTCAGACGGAGGAAATACGGTTGTGGTGATTGAGCACAATCTGGATGTGATTAAGACGGCGGATTATATCATTGATATGGGACCGGAAGGGGGAGACGGCGGCGGCATGGTCGTTGCAACGGGAACGCCGGAGGAGATTGCAAAAATTCCGGAATCCTATACCGGAAAATATGTAAAACGTTATCTTGAACAGTAAAGATACTGAGGAAGAGGCCGTCGCGCCTATGATTTATTCCCGCGAGCAATGAGCCAAGCAGCCGCGCTAAGTGTCCTGCGGGTAAAGTCTCTGTGGGTGCAAATACCCCGCCCCTTGGGGCGGGGTATTTGACTTAATCATCAATGTGACGGCTCCTTTCGGCGTCTGTTTTCAGATAAATGAATGACAACGCGCCTGGTACGATTGCAAGAGAATATCTTCCCTATAATAAAAAAGAACACTATATTTTTATACAGTGTTCTTAAAAATTCGGGGAGTACTCCCCAAGCCCCGAAGGACTTGAGGAGCATGAGTTATGAAAAATTATATTAGCTTAATAGCTAGTACATATAAGACTATACAATGTAAATGTGAATAAAGTGTGTCCAAAAAATAAAAAAAATATAAAATGTGATTGGATGCAATTTGTTTGGGGAAAGAATCTTAAGAAGTTGTTGCGAAAATTTTAAAATAGTGTATTTTTGAAAAAAAAACTTTGAAAAATGGCGGTTATTGTATATAATGAAATTATATATGCAAGAATATGATTGAATGCACAATTCTGTCTTGAACTGCGAGATGGTTTTCACATATAGAATATGGATGAAAGGGGAAACATAATAATGGTTTCAACGGATATAGGAATTGACTTGGGTACAGCAAGTATATTGGTATATATAAGAGGAAAGGGTGTCGTGCTGAAGGAGCCGTCTGTTGTGGCGTTTGACAGGGATACCAATAAAATAAAAGCGATCGGGGAGGAAGCGCGTTTGATGCTTGGAAGGACGCCGGGCAATATTGTGGCGGTGCGTCCGCTTCGTCAGGGGGTTATTTCGGATTATACCGTGACGGAGAAGATGATTAAGTATTTTATACAGAAGGCTCTGGGAAAAAAGAGCTTTCGCAAGCCGCGTATCAGTGTATGTGTGCCGAGCGGCGTTACAGAGGTTGAGAAGAAGGCGGTTGAGGATGCCACTTATCAGGCGGGAGCAAGAGAAGTGACAATTATTGAGGAACCGATTGCGGCGGCAATCGGAGCGGGAATTGATATTTCAAGGCCGTGCGGGAATATGATCGTAGATATTGGGGGCGGCACGGCGGATATCGCAGTGATCTCGCTGGGAGGATCCGTGGTAAGCACATCCATTAAGATTGCGGGGGACGATTTTGATGAGGCAATTGTGCGTTATATGAGAAAAAAGCATAATCTTTTGATTGGTGAGCGGACGGCGGAAGATATCAAGATTAAAATAGGTACATGCTTTCCTCTGGCGACGAATGACACGATGGATGTCAGAGGGCGTAATCTTGTGACAGGACTTCCGAAGACGGTGACAGTATCTGCGGAAGAGACTGAGGAGGCGCTGCGGGAGCCGACACTGCAGATTGTGGAAGCTGTTCACAGCGTGTTGGAGAAGACGCCGCCTGAGTTGGCCGCCGACGTTGCGGACAGAGGGATTGTGCTGACGGGCGGCGGTGCGCTGCTTCGGGGGCTGGAGGAATTGATAGAGGATAAGACAGGAATCAATACAATGACATCGGAAGAGCCGATGACATGCGTTGCAATCGGAACCGGCCAGTTCGTGGAATTTCTTGCGGGCAAGCGTGACGATGATAAATAATGAATAGGGCTGTGAAAGGAGAGACAGATGGTAAAGGGATTATACACCGCATACACAGGCATGATTAATGAGCAGAAGCGTCTGGACGTTTTGTCGAACAATCTTGCGAATGCGAGTACAAACGGTTATAAAAAAGAGGGAACTACGAACCGTACATTTGCGGATACATTAGCAATTAAGATCAGAGATTCGTCGGATTATTACCTTTCAAAGGGAATAGGCGATATCAGCTTGGGTGTTCATTTGGGGCAGACATACACGGACTATAGCCAGGGCAATTTCAGGGTGACGGACAGTAAGTATGATGTGGCGTTGGACGGAGACGGATTCTTTGCGGTTTCGTATACGAATAAGAACAACGAGACGTCGGTGAAGTATACAAGAGACGGAGCGTTTACCGTGAATACGGAAGGGTATCTTGTGACAAAGGACGGGGATTTTGTGCTGAATCAGAACGGTGCGCTGAATCAGGATCCGGCAGAGGCAAATTATATTCGTCTGGATCCGAATATTGACTTTAAAATTGACGAGTTCGGTGACATTTACCAGAACGGCGAATTGGTGGCGACGCTTGGTGTGGCGGATGTGACAAATTATGATTATATCCAGAAATACGGAGAAAATCTTTATGATTTTGTGGCGGGCGCGCAGATTGTTGCTTCGGATGCGAAGGTGGAGCAGGGTGTCATTGAAGCCTCCAATATCAACGTGGTCAAAGAGATGGTTGATATGATTACAATCACGAGGGCATATGAAGCCGGACAGAAAGTCATTCAGACAGTGGATACGATGCTTGATAAATCGGTAAATGATGTAGGTAAACTGTAAAGTTATTTTTTGATTTGACCGATATAATATAGAGTATATAAATAAAAGGACAGGATGTTCGCGAAAAGCCGCGAAGGGAAGCGTAAGTCGGCTTGGAAAGGGCAATACATTATGATGAGATCATTGTGGACTGCGGCATCGGGAATGATTGCGCAGCAGACGAATGTGGATACGATATCCAACAATTTGTCAAACGTTAATACGACAGGGTTTAAATCCGAGAAAACAGAATTTAAGTCTCTTCTCTACCAAACTATACAGGCGAGAACGACAACGGCCAACGGAGAACAGAAGCCGATTCCGGCGCAGGCAGGACTTGGAACCAGGGTGGCGTCGACGACGACGAGCTTTGAACAGGGGCCGATGTTGTCAAGCTCCAGCAATACAGCGTTTGCGATTGAAGGGCAGGGATTTTTTGCGGTAAGAGGAGCCGACGGCAATACATATTATACGCGGAACGGAGCGTTTGACTGGGCGATCGGCGCGAACGGACTTACCCTCTGCAATTCGGACGGATATCCGGTGTTGGATGCACAGGGGAATGAGATTGTGGTTCCGAATGAAGTGGCGGCAAGCAGTGTGCAGGTTACGGAGGACGGTAACTTCACGTATAAGAACGCGGACGGTCAGTATATTACATTCAGCGCAGGAATCGGACTGTTTCAGTTTAATAATCCGGCGGGCCTTGATAAGCTTGCAGGCAGTTTGTATCAGGTGACGGCAGCTTCCGGTCAGCCGTTGAACGAGGCGACGGCGAACGGACTTGTGCCAAGCAAGGTTCATCAGAAATATTTGGAAGGATCAAATGTTCAGATTGCGGATGAGATGGTAAGCTTGATTGTTGCACAGCGTGCATATGAGATGAACTCCAAGGCGATTCAGGCGTCGGACGAGATGCTGGGTCAGGCAAATCAGCTTAGAAGATAGTGAGGTGCGGAGGATATGAGTATATCAATAGATAATATGGCGTCTTATTTGGATAATACGACAAAGACGGCGGCTTCATCCGGGACGAATTTGCAAAAGACGCTTGGGACGGACCTTTCCTCGGCATCGGATGATGAGTTGATGGACGTCTGCAAACAGTTTGAGGCGTATTTTATTGAACAGGTATTGAAAGAGGTACAGAAGACGATTCCGAATCAGGATGGGAATTCTGCGGCATCCCAGCTTACGAACTTCCATAAGGAGACGTTGGTACAGAATCTGGCAGGCCAGATAGGCGACGAGAGCGGGAATAGCTTGGCGCAGATGATGTATGAGCAGATGAAGCGCAATTACGATTTGTAAATGCGGCGATTTGCACTGAGGCAATAATAGGAATAGGTATAAAAGGTAAGAGAATGTCTGAAAGTAGGAAATCGAATGAGATGGAGGACTTTTTAGACATTCTCTTTTGATGTGAGGTGCAGGGTGGAAAAAATTACGGGTTTTGTGGATCATATTATATTCCGCAACGCAGATAACGGATATACGGTCATGGTGCTGGTGTGTAAGGATGAGGAGGTTACATGCGTCGGGAGCTTTTCTGCGGTGAGCGAGGGCGAGAACATCGAGGTGAGCGGAGAATATACGACGCATCCGACGTATGGGAAGCAATTTCGGGCATCCTCGTTTGAAGTAAAGGAGCCGACGGACGAATTGTCAATTGAGCGCTATCTTGGCTCGGGGGCGGTCAAAGGGGTGGGAACGGCGCTTGCCGCGAGAATCGTACGTCGATTTAAGGCGGATACATTTCGGATTATTGAAGAGGAACCGGAGCGTCTTGCGGAGGTAAAAGGAATCAGTGAGAGGCTGGCCAGAGAGATTGCAGATCAGGTGACGGAAAAAAGAGAGCTTAGACAGGCGATGATTTTTTTACAGCAATACGGAATATCGCTGACGCTTGCCGTGAAAATATATCAGCAGTACGGGCAGGAGGTCTATGGGATTATCAGGGAAAATCCATATCGTCTGGCGGATGACATTGACGGGGTAGGATTTAAAATTGCGGACGAGATTGCGTCCAGGATCGGAATCCGCACGGACTCCGATTTTCGCATTCGAAGCGGGATTCTATATGTGCTTTTACAGGCGGCGGGAGAAGGGCATACATATCTGCCTGAGGGAGAGCTGACGAGGCGGACGAGTGAGCTTTTAAATGTGGATTGTGATTATATTTCAAAGCATTATATGGATTTGGCGATTGAACGAAAGCTCATGATGAAAGAGACGGACGGAGAAACGGCGATTTACGCATCCTCTTTTTACTTTATGGAGGCGAATGTTGCGGCGATGCTTAGGCAGCTTGATGTGCGCTATGACGTCGCGGATCTCGAGATTGAACAGCGTGTAAATAAAATCGAAAAACAGACGGGGATGGTGCTTGATGAAAAGCAGCTTGATGCCGTAAAGGAGGCTGTGCGGAGCGGGCTTCTTGTAATAACCGGTGGGCCGGGAACGGGAAAGACGACTACGATTAACACGGTGATACGGTATTTTGAGATGGAGGGGCTGGATATTTTTCTGGCGGCGCCAACGGGGAGAGCGGCAAAGCGCATGAGCGAGATGACGGGATACGGGGCCAGAACGATTCATCGCATGCTGGAACTGAATGGAGGGGTGAACGGCGGGGAAGGGTTTGAGAGAAATGAAAATAATCCGCTGGAGACGGATGTAGTGATTGTGGACGAGATGTCTATGGTGGATATTTCGCTGATGAATTCTCTTTTAAAGGCTGTTGCGCAGGGGACAAGGCTTGTTCTTGTGGGGGATGTGAATCAGCTGCCGAGTGTTGGACCGGGAAGCGTTCTGAAGGATATCATTGACTCGGAGGCATTCCACGTGGTGAAGCTGACAAAGATATTTCGGCAGGCGAGCCAGAGTGATATTATTGTAAACGCGCATAAAATCAACCGCGGGGAGGCGGTGACGCTTGATAATAAGAGCATGGATTTTTTCTTTCTGAAGCGATATGATGCGGATGTTATTATCAATGTTGTACTGCAGCTTGTAAAACAGAAGCTGCCTAAATTTGTGGACGCCACACCGTATGATATTCAGGTGTTGACGCCGATGAGAAAGGGAAATCTGGGGGTGGAGCGTCTGAATGCAATCCTGCAGCAGTATTTAAATCCGCCTTCGGATGAGAAAAAAGAGAGAGAGCAGGGGGATAAAATTTTTCGCGAGGGCGATAAGGTGATGCAGACGAAAAATAATTATCAACTTGAGTGGGAAATTCGCAGCAGATACGGGTTTGCCGTAGAGAAGGGGACGGGAGTATTTAACGGGGATATGGGGATTGTAAAGGAAATTAACGATTACACGGAGACGATGACGGTGGTATATGATGATGAAAAAGTGGTGGATTATCCGTTTAAGCTTCTGGAGGAGCTTGAACATGCGTATGCGATTACGATTCACAAATCTCAGGGGAGTGAGTATCCGGCGGCGGTGATTCCGCTTTTGAGCGGTCCGAAAATGCTGATGAACCGGAATCTTTTGTATACGGCTGTGACGCGTGCAAGAAAGTGCGTAACGCTGGTGGGGAACGATATCTGCTTTGCGGATATGATAAACAATATGTCGGAACAGAGAAGGTATTGCGGATTGAGAGAGCGGATAAAAGAGCAGGATGGCAACGGTTCGGGTGAGGGAACGGTTGCGTAAAATAAGACCCGTGACGAATAGAATGTCACGGGCCTTTGGTTTACTTTGATAAAAGCGCCTGGTCGTTTGCGAATTCCTCTCCGCTGACTTCCTCGAATTTGGCAAGAAGATCATCGACGGTGAGGTTTTTCTTTTCTTCGCCGGAAATGTCGAGCATAACCCGGCCCTCGTTCATCATAATGAGACGGTTGCCGTGGGCAATGGCATCGCGCATATTGTGGGTGACCATAAGCGTTGTCAGATTGTGCTCTGCAACAATCTTATCGGATAAGGCAAGTACCTTGGCGGCGGTCTTTGGATCTAACGCCGCGGTGTGCTCATCCAGCAATAATAGCTTAGGTTTCTTTAGGGTCGCCATAAGAAGCGTAAGAGCCTGCCGCTGCCCGCCGGAGAGAAGTCCGACTTTGGAGGTGAGACGGTTTTCCAGCCCCAGATCCAATTCGGTCAAAAGCTCCATGTAGTGTTCGCGTTCCGCCTTGCTGATTCCTCTGCCGAGGCCTCTGCGTTGACCTCTGCGCGCCGCCAGCGCCAGATTTTCATCAATTCCCATTGTTGCGGCGGTTCCCATCATCGGATCCTGAAATACGCGGCCTAAGAATTTGGCGCGCTTGTGTTCCGGCATTTTTGTTACATCGACATCGTCGATGAGGATAGAGCCTTCGTCCACAAGCCATGTGCCCGCAACTGCGTTTAACAGCGTGGATTTTCCGGCTCCGTTTCCGCCGATGACGGTTACAAAATCACCTTCATTTAATGTGAGCGACGCGCCGTTTAGAGCGGTTTTTTCATTGATCGTGCCGATGTTGAAGGTTTTGTAAATGTTTTGAATTTTAAGCATTGCCATCCGCTCCCTTCTTTATGGGTTTTGCCATATATTTTTGCTTCCAGTAAGGGAAAGCGAGGAATACGGCAACGACTAACGCGGATAAAAGCTTCAGATAATTGGAGTCTAATCCGAGCCAGATAACAATTTGAAGAACTACATAGTAAATAACGGCTCCTAATGCTACCGCAAGCAGCTTTAACGCAAAGTTATGGAAAATCTTTTCGAAAACCACACCGCCTATAATTACAGCGGCAAGACCGATTACGATGGCGCCGCGGCCGGCGTTGACATCCGCAAATCCCTGGTATTGGGCATACAGGGCGCTTGCAAGTCCGACAAGTCCGTTGGAGAGCATAAGTCCCAAAACCGTATTAAAATTGGTATTGATGCCCTGCGCGCGGCTCATGTTTGGGTTGCATCCTGTGGCGCGGATGGAACATCCCCTCTCGGTTCCGAAAAACCAGTATAAAATTCCGATGATTATAATTACGAAGATTGCTACGATAAGGATCGTATTCTTGTAGAACGGAACGCCTTTCACATATCGGAGCGAAATAATCAGGTTGTAATTGTCTGCGCTGATCGCCTGGTTTGCTTTTCCGCCAAGGATTTTTAGGTTGATTGAGTACAGGCCGAGCTGAGTTAAAATTCCGGCGAGAATAACCGGGATGCCCATCCATGTATGGAAAATTCCGGTGACAAGCCCTGCAAGCATACCTGCAAGGGTGGCAACGATTACGGCAACCCAGATATTTTGACCGTTTGTAAGCATCAGGATGCATACGGCGCCGCCGAGGCTCATGGTGCCGTCGACGGTGAGGTCCGCCACATCCTGTATTTTATATGTAATATATACGCCGATTGCCATAATTCCCCAGATGAGACCCTGGGCGAAGGCTCCCGGCATTGCGCTCAATAAAGATGAAATATCCACAGCATGTTCCTCCGGTTTCTTTATTCTGCTGACATATCAAGCGCCTCGTAATCGTCCGGAGGTGTGATGTTTAGCTTTTCGCACAGAACAGGATTATACTGCTTGGTAACCTTTGGGGCATACTGGATTTCCATTTTAGAGATATCCTTGCCCTCGGTAAGAATCTCGGCAGCCATTTCGCCTGTCTGATAGCCTATGTCGTAGTAGCTGATTGATAAGGTGGCAACACCGCATCCGCGGCAGATGCCTGCCTCTCCGGTGATAATCGGAATGCCCGCTTCGCTTGCGATGTTATTGATGACATTTGTGCTTGAAGCGGCCGTATTGTCTGTCGGAATGTATAGAACCTCGCTTGAACTTACGGCGTTTTGCACGATGGTCGCAATGTCGTTCGAGTCGACAAAGGCGTATGTGTCGCAGGTGTAGCCGAGGTTTTCAAGCTCGGTTTTTACGACATCAACCTGATACTGGGAATTCGGTTCCGCAGAACAGTATACGAGGCCGACTTTTTTGGCGTCCGGGAATAATTCCTGCAGCATAGCCGCCTGTTCGGCCAAAGGAGCGAGGTCGGAAGTGCCGGAAATATTTCGGCCGGTAACGCCTGTCCAGTCTGATATATCAAGCGCCGTTGCGTAATCCGTAATAGAGGTTCCGAGAATCGGAATCTCCGTGGTAGCAGCAGCGGCAGACTGCAGCGGCGCAGTTGCGTTTGCAAGAATCAGGTCTACGTTATCGGATACAAAAGAGTTGATAATTGTAGGACAGGTAGAGTTGTCTCCCTGCGCATTCTGTTCGACAATTTTGACCTTGTCTCCTAATTTTTCTGTCAGGGCGTCCCGGAAACCTTTCGTTGCCGCATCCAAAGCTTCGTGCTGTACGAGCTGGCAGATGCCGACGGTATATGAGTCTTTTGCGGAGCCCGCGGAACCGCATGCGGTTACACCGAGAGCCATGGCCAGTGTCATGCCAAGGGCCAGAAACTTTTTCATGTTTTTCATGGTAATCCTCCTGAGAATATAATATTTTTGTGAAAGTTTCATTCCTTTGACGCGTTAAAGACGCAAAGAATATGAATATTTAAATTATAATAAGTACAAATATTAAAGTCAATCATTATCGAAAAATAAAAAGTTAATAGAAATTTAATAGCACAGAGCAAAAAAGCGTGTTAACATAGATATAAGAGAGTTTGGAAAGGATAATATGATTCAAAACATCATTGATTTGCTGTATCCGCGGCGTTGTCCGTTTTGCGATGAGATTGTGGACTGGGGCAGAATGGTTTGCCCGGCATGTGAGGAGAGACTTGTTTTTATTTCGGAGCCTGTCTGCAAGCGATGCGGAAAGCCTCTGGAGGAAGAGACGGCGGAGCGCTGCTTTGACTGCATGCGAAAGGAGCATGCGTATAAGGCGGGGACGGCGCTTTTTGTTCATCAGGGGGCGGTGAGGGATTCGGTTTATCGATTTAAGTATAAGAACAAAAGAGAGTACGCATATTTTTACGCAAGACAGACGGCCAAGCGCCGTGGAGAATGGATCAGACGGCGTGGAATTGAGGCGATTGTGCCGATTCCGCTGCATAAGAACCGCCAAAAGGAGCGCGGATACAATCAGGCCGAGTTGTACGCCCGTTTTTTGGGGCGGCTCATGGGGATTCCGGTGGTGAATCATTGTCTGGTGCGTTCGGTTGATACAAGGCCGCAGAAGGAACTTGATGATGTTCAGAGAAAAAATAATCTGAAAAAGGCTTTTAAATGTAAAAAAAATATAGTACAATTTAGATATATACTTTTGGTGGATGACATATATACCACAGGCAGTACGGTTGATGCAGCTGCTATGGTGTTGAAGCAGGCGGGAGTGCAGGAGGTGTTCTTCGCGTGTATCAGCATAGGAATGGGCTTTTAGGAGGACAAAAAAATGGATGTACGGAATTGCAGAAGTTGTGGCAGATTATTTAATTACCTTTCCGGACCGCCGATTTGTCAAGTGTGCAGAGCGGCGTTGGAGGATAAATTTCAGCAGGTGAAATCTTATTTGCGTGAAAATCCTGATTCGTCAATACAGGCGGTGTCGGATGATAATGATGTATCGGTGGCGCAGATACGCCAGTGGGTGCGTGAGGAGCGTCTGACATTCTCGCCGGATTCGCCGATCGGAATTGAGTGCGAGGGATGCGGAAAGACGATAAAGACGGGAAGATTTTGCGAGGAGTGCAGAAACAAGGTGAAGAATGAGCTTGACAGTGTGGCGGGCAAAAAAATCGCAACGGTAGTGAAGGAACCGAAGCCTCACACCAAAGACAGGATGAGATTTTTGGATAAATAAATAAAAATGCAAAACTGCCGGAATTATTCGGCAGTTTTTTTCGGAAAAACTTTGCATAGATGGGCAATTATGGTATACTTAAGAAAGTAATGCTTATTATGATGGGGTGGGCTATGATTAGTAAAGAACGGGTCAGACATATGACAAAGCTCGCTGTCTTTGAGGAGAGAGAGGGGAAGGAATATCGAAAAATGACTCAGTATTTCCGCAGAGATTATGTGGGACTGGAGATGCTGAAGAGTTTTTTGGCCGGTACTGTATTATTTTTGGCCGTACTCGGAGTTTGGGCAGTCTGTGAGATGGACTTTCTCATGGAAAATATCAATGAAATGGATCTAATCGCCTTTGGAACGGACATACTAATAAAATATCTTATATTTATAGCAGTGTATCTGCTGATCACGTATATTGTATACAATATGCGATACACAAAAGGGAGAAAAAGAATCCGCCTGTTTTATAACAGATTAAAAAAAGTAAGCCGTCTGTATGAAAGTGAGGGCAGACAGAATAGTTTGGAAGATTTAGATTAAAATAGGAGGCAGTCATGAGTGACTTATTGGAACTGAAAGAGCGTGTGAGGCATTTTTACGGGAAATATGAGGTATACCTTTTGCCTGTTGTCAAGTTTATTCTGGCGTTTGCAACATTCTGGCTGATTGGAAGCAATATCGGTTATATGGAAAAAATCAACGGTCTTTCCGTGAATCTTATACTGGCATTGCTGTGCGCAATTTTGCCGGTAAATGCAATTATACTGTTTGTTATGGTGATTGTTCTTGCAAATTTATATGCGCTGTCTCTTGAGGTGTGCGCCGTGGGATTTCTCTTGTTTGCCATTATCGGGCTTTTGTATTTTCGCTTTTCGCCGAAGGACGGATACTTTACGGTGCTTACACCAATCTGTTATACCCTTCATATCCCGTATGTGATTCCGCTTTCCGTGGGATTGCTGAAGAATCCCACTTCCGTGGTATCCGTTGTTTGCGGTACGGTGGTTTATTATTTCCTGGCGGGTGTTAAGGATAATGCGGTGCTTTTAAGCGAGGTGCAGGAGGATTCCGACGCTGTGTCAAAATTTGTTGTAGCGTTGAATCCGCTGACAGGGAATCGGGAAATGTATCTTGTGCTGGCGGCTTTTGTTCTGATGGTTGTTTTGGTATATTTTATACGCAGATTGTCGGTGGACCATGCGTGGACAATCGCGATTGTGACAGGGATTTTGGCAGAATTTATCGTGTTGTTCGCAGGTTTTTTGACGCTGGGGATTACCGGAAAGACGGTATGGCTGATTGTCGGCAATGTAATTTGCGTAATACTTGGGCTCATTTTGCAGTTTCTGTTCTTTAATCTCGATTATACAAGGACGGAGCGTGTTCAGTTTGAGGACGACGAGTATTATTACTATGTGAAGGCGGTGCCGAAGCTGTATGTGCCGACAAAGGAAAAAAGAGTGAAAAGCTTTGGCGGCAGAGGACGGGACGGACGAAGGGAGCGGGAGCGCATCTCTAAGGAGGCTTTGGCGGAGGATTTGGAGATTGACAGAGATTTGCTGGATTTATAATATAAGCAAAAGGAGTGAAGCAGGTGCAGGATTTGCTTGCAATGTTCGGAGATTTTAAGGAAAAGTATCTTAGCTGGATAGATCTGCCGGAAGTGCATAAAACGGATATCGTAGAAATAATTATCATTGCCTTTCTGATTTATGAGGTTATGGTATGGATCAAAAAGACACGGGGATGGATGCTGTTTAAGGGGATTTTGGTGATTCTCGCGTTTGTTTTTGTGGCTGCAATTTTTCAGATGAGTACAATCCTGTGGATTGCTGAAAGAACAATAAATGTCGCGATTATCGCGCTGGTTGTGATTTTTCAGCCGGAGCTTCGTACGGCATTGGAACAATTGGGGCGCAAACGATTTCTTTCGTCTATATTTAATTTTGATTTTTCGAAAGCCGAGATAAATCGCTTTAGTGAAAAGACAATAAACGAGCTTATAAAGGCTTGTTATGAGATGGGGAAAGTCAAGACGGGAGCGTTAATTGTCATTGAGAACGAGGTTGTGCTGTCCGAATATGAGAGAACCGGAATTATGCTGGATTCTATTGTATCAAGTCAGCTTTTAATTAATATATTTGAGAAGAATACACCATTGCATGATGGTGCAATTGTTGTACGCGGAGACAGGATTGTGTCGGCGACATGTTATCTGCCCTTGTCGGACAATATGGGATTAAGTAAAGAACTGGGCACGAGGCACCGTGCGGCGGTGGGAGTCAGTGAGGTCAGCGACTCTCTTACGATTGTGGTATCGGAGGAGACCGGAAGAGTGTCAATTGCAATGGGCGGAGAACTTTATCGGAATGTGGATGCGGAGTTTTTGCGCAGCAAGCTGAAGTCCCTGCAGAATCATAATGCCGAGCCGAAGCGTTTTACAATTTTGCAAAGGAGGCTGGGTCATGTTAAAAAAAGTGGCAAAAATAGTGACCAATAATTTCGGATTAAAAGTTATGGCGCTGCTTTTTGCGGTTGTATTGTGGCTTGTTGTTGTGAATATTGATGACCCAATGCAGACGAAAAGCTTTACGACATCTGTGCTTATTGAGAACGAAGGTGCAATTGCCGATATGGGCAAATGCTATGAGATTGAGAACGGGAGCAATACCGTTACATTTAAGGTGTCAGCCAAGCGATCGGTCTTGCGTATGCTCAGCAATACCGATTTTAGGGCGACAGCCGATATGAGCAGAATTGAGGATTGGGCGAGGGTGCCGATTGAGATCACGGCAACGCGTTACACTTCCTCCGTTACATTTTCATCGAGAACCCAGTATTTAGAGGTCAGTGTGGAGGATCTTCAGACGAAGCAGCTTGCAATCAATGCGGACTATGAGGGAACGCCGGCTGTCGGCTGTGCGATTGGCGAGGTGAGAGTAATCGCGCCGAATGTAGTTCGCGTATCGGGTCCTGCTTCGCTTGTCTCACAGGTAGACAGTGCAAAGGCATCAATTAATGTAGAAGGAATTACGACAACAATAACGGACAGTGTGGTGCCGATACTTTTGGATAAGGCCGGGAACCCGATTGATACCACAAAGCTCGAACTGAATGTGCAGACCGTGAATATTCGGGCGGAGGTATTGGATGTGAAGGGCGTGGTCGTGAACGTGGCGGTGTCGGGAACACCGAAATCCGGCTATGTGAGCATGGAGGCGGTTTGCTCCCCGCAGACAGTGTCTATAAAAGGGCCGGCGGCAACGCTTAATACCGTTAATTCCATTGATATACCGGAAGGAATTGTGGATATTTCCGACGCGAGCGAGACAGTGGTGCAGACGGTGGATATTTCCACGTATCTGCCGGAGGGCGTCACGCTTGTCAATGATGAGGATAAAAAGATTCAGGTTACGGTGGCGATTGAACAGATAGAGACCAGGTTAATTGAAATTCCGACGAAGAACATTACGGTGAAAAATCTGTCGTCGGCTTACCAGGCATCTTTTGCGGAAGATACGGTGGAGGTGTATGTTCGGGGACTGCAGTCGGATCTGGATAAACTGAATCCGGACGGGATTCGTGTCTCTGTCGATGCGGCGGGGCTTACCGAGGGAGAGCATGTTTTGGAGCTTGTGCTGGAGCTGGACGAGGAGTTATATTCTACGGACGGAAAGCAGACGGTGATGCTTGAGGTGAAAGAAAAGAAGCAGCAGTCAGATGATTCAGATGATAAGAAAGATTCCGGCGATGATTCGAAGGACGACGGAAATGACGACGCGAAGGATGATTCAAACGGGGATGTAAGCGGTGATGCTTCAAAGAAAACTACGGGGAGCGGATCCGCAAATGATAAGCTGGAAGATTTGACAGAGCGCTGAGGGGAACTACGGCTAATCAAAAATGGAGGATTTGTATATGGGCAGATTGTTTGGAACGGACGGTGTGAGAGGCGTTGCAGGAGCGGAACTTACCATTGAGCTGGCGACGCAGCTGGGTCAGGCAGGGGCGTATGTGCTGACAAGAGAGCAGGCGCATCAGCCGACCATAATCGTGGGGTGTGATACGAGGATTTCGGGCGGGATGCTTGCGAGTGCACTGATGGCAGGAATTTGCTCCGTGGGAGCGAATGCGATTTATGTTGGGGTGGCGCCGACGCCTGCAATTGCATATCTGACACGAAAGCACAGAGTGGATGCGGGAGTCGTGATTTCGGCTTCCCATAATCCGATGGAATTTAACGGGATAAAATTTTTCAATGGGGATGGATATAAGCTTTCCGATGCACTGGAGGACGAAATTGAAGAAATGATTGCCAATAATATGAAGGACGTTGTCCTTCCGATTGGTTCCGGGGTGGGAAGAATTGACTACCGTTTTGATATTCGGGATGAGTATATAGAATTTATGAAAAAAACAGTGCCTGTGGACTTGAGCGGTATGAAAATTGTTGTTGATTGTGCGGAGGGGGCATCTCATTACACGGCGGTGAAAACGCTGCAGGATCTGGGAGCCAAGCTGGTTGCAATTCACACGAATCCGGACGGAACCAATATCAATGCGAACTGCGGTTCTACGCATATGGAGGAACTTCAGGCCAGGGTGGTGTATGAGAAGGCTGCATTGGGAATCGCATTTGACGGAGATGCGGACAGGATGCTGGCAGTCGATGAGAACGGAGATATCATTGACGGCGACCAGCTGCTCGCGATTTGCGGAACGAATATGAAGGCTAAGGGGATTTTAAAGAAAAATACGATTGTAGTCACGATTATGTCGAATCTTGGTTTTTCTCTGATGGGAGAGCAAAATGGCATCCATGTGGAAAAGACCAAGGTCGGTGACCGCTATGTATTGGAAAATATGTTGGAGAACGGATATAACATCGGGGGAGAGCAGTCGGGCCATATTATTTTCCTTGACGACAATACCACCGGAGACGGCCTTCTTAGCGCATTGCATTTGCTGCAGGTAATGGTGGACACCGGCAAGCCGCTCTCGGAGCTTGCAAAGGTGATGGAGGTTCTCCCGCAGGCGCTTGTGAACGCCAAGGTGCCGAATCATAAGAAAGAGAAGTTTCTGGAGTATTCCGAGATAGCCGAGGCGATTGCGGAGGTAGAAAAGAAATTTGACGGAGAGGGACGGGTATTGATCCGCCCGTCAGGAACAGAGCCGCTTGTGCGCGTTATGATTGAGGGGAAGGATAAAGAGGCAATTGACGCGGAGGCGAGGAAGCTTGCGAATTTAATTACAAGAATTATGCTGTGATCAGACAAAGGTAAAGACTATATAGTAAATGAGGGATGAAGTATGGTAAGTCAGAGAGTGAAAATAAAAAACCCGACGGGACTGCATCTGCGACCGGCAGGAATATTGTGTAAGGAGGCAATGCGGTACAAGTCACTGATTACATTTCGCTATAAAGGGAATACTGCAAATGCCAAGAGTGTGCTCAGCGTGCTGGGCGCCTGCATAAAGACGGGCGACGAAATTGAATTTTGCTGCGAGGGCGAGGATGAGGATGAGGCGCTTGCTGCGATGGTGGGCGCCGTGGAAAGCGGACTTGGAGAATAGAAAAATTAAGAAAAAAATAAAGAAAATTGAGGAAGAAATAAAGAAATATTCAGTATGATGCTGATTAAAAAGGAGCGGATATGAGAAAGATTCTTATCACAGGCTGTAACGGACAGCTCGGCAGAGCGTTAAACCAGGTATATCGGGGAGATGATGTGCAGTTGATCAATACCGATGTGGCAGAGGGCGAAGGGATTCTTGCGCTTGATATTACGAGTGTGGAGGCTGTTTGCAAGATGATTCGGGAGATAAAGCCGGAGGTTATCATTAACTGTGCCGCACACACAAATGTGGATAAATGTGAGGAGCAGTGGGATCTGGCTTATAAAATCAACGCGATTGGTCCGAGAAATTTAAGTATCGCTGCGAAGGATACGGGGGCTAAGCTGATACATGTATCGACCGATTATGTATTTGAGGGAAATGGAAGCCGTCCATATACGGAATTTGATGATCCGAATCCGGTGAGCGCGTATGGGAAGACGAAGCTGGAGGGCGAGAGGTTTGTAAAAGAGTTTGCCGAAAAGTATTTTATTTTAAGGACGGCTTGGCTCTATGGAGACGGAAAGAATTTTGTGAGGACGATGCTTCGCCTTGCCGACGAGCATGAAGAGGTAAGCGTTGTCTGTGATCAAAAGGGTTCGCCTACGAGCGCTGTGGAGCTGGCGAAGCTGATATATCATCTGGGGCCGACCGAGAATTACGGAACCTTTCACGCGACCTGCGAGGGTGACACAAACTGGGCAGAATTTGCGGAAGCTATTTTTGCAGGGGCAGGCAAGAGCACGAAGGTGCGTCACGTGACATCGCAGGAGTATGCCGAGATGAATCCGGCATCGGCAAACAGGCCGGCATATTCGGTTCTTGACAATTATATGCTGCGTTTGACCTCTGATTTTAAGATGGCAGACTGGCAGGATGCGTTGGATGTATATTTGGCATCAATAAAATAGCTGCCGTTCATTAGGACAAGCAGAAACGAAATAGGAGATTGTATGGAACCTCTTGTGAGCGTATGTATCCCTGCATACAACAATGCGGAATATATCAGGGACACGATCGTCTCTGTCTTAAACCAGACCTACCGCAATATAGAATTGATTGTCGTTGACGATAAGTCGACGGATGAAACGGCGGACATTGTGGAATCGGTGAAGGATGAGAGGCTGAAACTATACCGAAATGAAAAAAATTTGGGAATGGTGGGAAATTGGAACCGCTGTTTAAACCTTGCGACGGGAGAATTTGTCAAGCTGATCTGTGCGGATGATATGTTGGATTCGGATGCGATTGAGAAAGAGGCAAAGGCAATGCAGGAGCATCCGGAGGTGAATCTTGTAGAGAGCGATACAAGGCTGGTGGACGTCAACGGAAAAAAGACAGGAGCTTTTCACCGTTACCGTAAATCGGGTGCGGTGGACGGAACAAAGCTTGCGAAGAAGGCGCTGTTGATACAGAATTATTTCGGAGCGCCGGTGAATAATTTGATCCGCAGGAGCGCGCTTAAGGAGACAGGAGGGTTTGACAACTCCCTTACCTATATTCTGGATTTTGATATGTGGCTGCGTCTTGCCTGTACGGGCAAGGTATATATTATACATGAGCTTTTAAATAGTTTCCGTATCCGCAACGATTCGAATACGGGGGTACTGATTGGGGAGCAGCAGGATGTGTATAATGCGGAGCACAGGCGCCTTTTGGAAAAACATGCGATTCTCGGGAGAGTGCATCTGTCACGTTTTGAAATTGAACTTAGTATGTGCATTCGAAAAATTCGGAATGTGGCGATTGCGATTTATCTGAAGCTGTTTGCAAAGTAGAGGTGACCAATGAAAAAGTTAGTAATTATCCCGGCTTACAATGAGATGGGAAATATTGTAAAGACGGTTGAGGATATTATCGAGCATGCTCCCTCGTTTGATTATGTTGTGATCAATGACTGTTCAAAGGATGACACCAAAAAGATTTGTGAGATGCATGGATATAATCTCATAGATCTTCCGGTGAATCTTGGAATCGGCGGCGGCGTGCAGACGGGGTATTTGTATGCGTTTATGGAAGGGTATGATATTGCAGTTCAGTTTGACGGGGACGGACAGCACAATGGCAGTTACCTGGAGGATATGGCAAGGAAGATGGAACGAGAGCATCTTGATATGCTGATTGGTTCCAGGTTTATTGAAAATAAAGGATTCCAGTCCTCTTTTATGCGAAGGATAGGAATCCGTTACTTTTCTGCGTTGATTAAATTTGTAACGGGAAAGAAGATCACGGACCCGACATCGGGAATGCGCATGGTGAGCCGTGAGTTAATTGAGTTTTTTGCGTGGCAGTATCCGAAGGATTATCCGGAGCCGGAGAGTGTTGTGACTGTATTGAAGAAGGGAAAGCTTGTCAAAGAGGTTCCGGTCGTCATGAACGAACGGGAGCAGGGGGTCTCTTCGATATCAATGAAAAATTCGGTTTACTATATGATAAAAGTGTCATTGGCGATTTTGCTGGCAGCGATACGCGGGTAGGAGGATAAGATGAAGATAAACATAATAATAGCGGTCTGCCTTGTGATTGTAATTCTGGGCAGTATACGCTCCGTAAAGCGCCGTGACCTCGATCTGAAGTATGCTCTTACTTGGTTTGTGAGTCTGATATGCATGCTGATTATCGATATTTTTCCGGGGTTTTTGAGGCAGCTATCCGATCTTGTAGGGATTGATTTGCCGATTAATATGGTGTTTTTTGTGGGAATTTGTTTCTGCCTTTTGTTGATTTTCGGCATGACGGTAACGATATCAAAGCAGGCGGAAAAGGAAAAGCGTTTGACGCAGGAGCTTGCGCTGCTCAAGAAGAGAGTAGAGCAGCTGGAAGAGGGCAAGGGATACTAAGCGATGAAGAGAGTGAGTAGAGAAACGGTCCAAAAGGCGGCTGTGTTTGTTGTTCTTGCTGTTGTCATGGTGATAGCTTCCATGAATTTTAAGGCTACTTTTCAAAAGTCATGGTCGGGCGGAAAAAAGAATGTTGTCGGCGAGGCAATCAAAGCGGGAGATGTCGTAAGGCAGGATTTTAAGGCCGTACAGGATATCAATAAAATTACATTTGTGGTTCAGCCAACGGGGGAAGAAGCGTCGGCTAATATACGCGTGCAGGTGATTAACAATACAAGGGATGAATCTGTTGTATACGACGAGGTGATTTCGACGTCATCTGTGAAGCGTTGGCAGGAATGGAGCATTCCGGTGAATATTGAGGGGGTCAATCCCGAGGAGAGCAGCAATGGAGATTCCATGACGCTGGTAATAACAGGAGTTGACGGGACAGAAGAAAACTCAATTGCACCGGTGATTGCGACAAGCGTGAGCGACCGGCTGGAGCTTAAAATTAACGGGAAAAAGCAAGACGGCAGAATGGTCATTACGCTCACCTATTTTACAAGCTTTAATTTGGGATATTATCTCTGTGCGATTCTTTTAATGGGAGCGGCATATTTGCTTTTGTTCGGAAAAAGGATGAAGAACTGGAAGCCGCAGCAGTGCTTCCTTTTGATTGCGGTGATGGCGGGAACCGTTTTTGTTTCGCTGGATCCGCCGCTTCAGGTGCCGGACGAGCTCTACCATTTTCAGAAATCAGTTGACGTTTCCTATGGGAATCTCTCGCCGTTTGTATTGACGACGAACGATTCTATATACAAGCTGACGGGTCCAAAGGACATTATGGATCTGGAGAAACATGAGATCTATGAATACACGCTGCAAAGCGATAAGGAAAAGGGAAAGCTGCGTGGCCTCTCTATGGATGGAGAAGTAAAGACGGTCGATTCTTCGGGGGGATTTCATCCCTTTATCGGATATATTCCGCAGGCAATTGGAATACTGTTTGCGAGATTGTTTCACTTTAATGTGCTCCATGCGCTTTATCTTGCCCGGTTTTTCAATCTTTTGGCATACGTTTTTTTGACATATTTTGCGATCAAGTGGATACCGTTTGGCAAGCATACTCTGATGGCGCTTGCATGTACGCCAATCTGTATTGCGCAGGCGGCGTCGGTGTCCTCGGATGCCGTGTGCAACGGTGCGGCGTTCCTTCTGGTGGGATTGATTTTCTATTATGCTTTTGCATATAAGGGAGAGCTTGGATTCAAGCATATGGCAGGCGTTGCGGGATTGATTCTGGTACTTGCGTTCGTCAAATATCTCTATGCGGTTTTGGCAGTTTTGGTATTTTTGATTCCGAAGGAGAAGTTCGGTTCAAAGAAGAAATACTGGACTACTTTTTTGGAAATTGTCGTGCCGCTTGCGGTTATTTTTGTAATTTATTATATGTTTATAGGAAATTATCTGGTGAATCAGGAGCCGGCGAAGGATGGTGTGAATGCGCTTGAGCAGATTAAGTACAGTATCCGTCACCCGAAAACGCTCCTTGTCACATATATTCTGACGTTTGATTCGCTGGCGCTGACCTATGTGAGCCAGTTTAATACGTTGGGCTGTCTGAATTTCAGGCTGGGTGTGCTGATTGTGTTTGTTCCGTTGTTTTTGCTGTATACGGCGGTTACCGACACAAGGGAGCCGTACGGAATGAATCGAAAGCAAAAGGTTTTCACCGGGCTTACGGGGATAGCCATTGTACTTTTGGTTATGTACTCTATGTATATGGTGTGGACCCCGGTAGGTTCGATGCTCATGGACGGAGTGCAGGCGAGATATTTTATTCCGGCGCTTCCGCTGCTTTTGCTTCTTGTGCGTTCCAAAAGGATTACGGCGGATATCGGCAATTATACGGGAAAGATATCTTTCGTTTCTATGATGTGTCTGTGGGCGGCAGTCTGCTATATGGTAAGGATGTGTTATTAACGGCTTTAAGAAACAGGAGAGTATTATGATAAAAGAAAATATAAAGCAAAGATGGATGCTTCTTGCGGTTCTTGCGGCTTCGGGCATGATGTATTTGCTTTTGTTTTATTCGGAAACGGTTGCGAGGGGATACAGAAGTAAGAGTGAAATTGCATATTTGTTTTTGTATGCAGTGGTGTTTTTGACCGCATTGTTTCTGCCGGGAAAGCCGGTGGAGGATAAGCTTCTTCCGGCGGTGTCTAAGTTGATAAAGTATCGTTATGCGGTAACAGGAATTTTATTCCTGTTACTTGTCGCGTTCGGGATAAGCGGTTCGTCGATGAATTGCCTGGATGCTTATTTTGGCGAGTCGGGGCAGCAGGTGAGCAGGGTTCTCGTCGGAACTCCAAGAAGTATCCGCTCGGACGAATGGTTTGTCAATACGGAATATCATTTTGCGCAGGTGAACAGTGACGAGAATTTTCCGGTTATAAACAAGAATATCGGCATGGACGGACAGAATATGCTGCTTGCCTGTAATTCGCCGGCATTTCATATTACATTGATCGGGAAGCCGCAGACATGGGGATATTTTCTGTTTGGAGCGGCAAGAGGATTGTCCTGGTTCTGGTGGTTTCGCTTTTTTGCGCTGCTTTTAGGCGCCTATGAGCTGTCTTATATTCTCACGAAAAAGAATATGATGCTTTCTGTATTCGGCGCGGTTTTGATCGGATTGTCGCCGGTTATGACGTGGTGGCAGTCTACAACGCTGGCGGATTTGATGATTGCCGGACAGTGGCTTTTTATCAGCTTTTTTTATTTTCTGTTTGGCAAAGGGAAAGCGGTTAAGGCGCTTATGGCGCTGCTGTTTGCGATGAGCGGGGTAGGGTATGTCGTTTCGTTGTATCCGGCGATGCAGATACCGTTTGGCTATTTGCTCCTGATTTTGATGGGGTACTACCTGATTCATGGAAGAAAGGAGATGAAATGGGATAAGTATTCTACTCTTTTCGCCATTGCATCGTTCCTTTTGATTGCGGTTACACTTGCTTTCTTTGTGCGGGATTCCTATACGGATATATTAAAGGTGCTTAATACGGCTTATCCGGGCAAAAGGGAAGTTTCGACCGGACACACCAATCCGCTTACGATCTTTTATTACTTGTTTAGTTTTTTGCTTCCGTATCGGGAAGTTACATTTTCAAATAATTGTGAGATCAGCTCATATCTCGTGTTTATTCCGGCATTTTTGATTCTGCTGTTTTATGCGTTGTGTAAAAAGAGGGCCAGGGAAAGCCGGACGCTTTTGATTTTGCTCGGCGTATATGCAATTTTTTTATTCAGTATGTGTATTGTTTCTTACCCGTCAATTATGTTAAAGGTTACGCTGTTTTCGTTTACAATGGTGGAGAAGAATCTGCAGATTGTCGGGGTTGCAGTGACCTATATGCTGCTCTTGATGATGGCGGAGCGGGGGGAGAGTCCGGTAAAGAACAGCAAAATCGGCCTTGCAGCCGCGGCCGCATTTTCCGGTGTGGTTTCTTTGGCGGCAGTTATAATGCTTGGTGGCGGCGGGTATGTAAATAAGGGGATTTTAATATTTTGTGCTCTTGTGTTTGTGTTTTTGGAGCTGCTCATCCTTGTGAACCGCCAAAGACTGCTGACAGCTGCGCTTGTCTGTACGCTGGGATTTTCCTCGCTGTGTGTAAATCCGCTGATTGTAGGTGCGGATTCTATGACGGACAGCGAATTTGTAGAGGCTGTGCGGGAGATTGACGGCAATGAGAGGGGGGAGTGGCTGATTACGGGGACAATGGTACAGCAAAATGTCATGGCCGCAAACGGACTTCATGTTGTAAATGCAACACAGTATGAGCCGAATCTTGAGTACTGGTCAAGATTTGACAAAAAGGGCAAGTATGAGTCGGTCTATAATCGGTATGCACATGTGACTGCGGAATTACAGGAGGGGAAGACAACATTTGAAATTGTCAGTCCCGATGTGATAAAAATTTGTTTGTCTTACGGGGATTTGGAAAAATCCGATATAGATTATGTTGTGAGCGGGCAGAGGGAGATTCAGCTTGAGGCTCTCGGCATTCTTGAAATGATACGGTACTGCGAGAAGACGAACATGTATATTTACCGCATGATTCGCTGATATACAAATGTCCGGTGTGGGCATGGGAGGTAACGGAATGATACAGGTTTTGGCATCGGTCTATTTTTGCATAACCTTTGCGGGCGCCTGGCTTGCAATGTTTTTTTATCCGAGGTCAGTGCGGACAGAACGCGGAGTGGCGGGCATTTTTCTGTCATATTTGACGCTGGTTTGCTGGGGGGTAATCCCGGCGGGGATTTTATCGCTGATAAGGATTCCGGTACAGCTTTTTAGTATGGGTACGGTTTATCTCTTGACATGTTTGGGTCTGTTTGGCCTGATTTGCAGGAGAGGAAAGCGGCAGAGGTATAAGTGGGAGCTTTATGATATTCTTACGGCGGTTTTTATGCTTGTGATTGTGCTTGCCATAGCGTTTTGTTATTTTACGCCGGAGCTAAAGCTGCGTTACTGGACAAGTGACGCAGCGGTACATATGACTTATGCGCTGAATACTTACCGGAACGGCGAGGTGTTCAATATGTATTTTGCACCCCTGTATAATGCGCTGGTGATTGGCGTTTTGTCGCCGTTTTTGACGGACCTGACGCTTTATAAAGGGTTTATGGTGGCGGATCTTAGCATGTTTTTTCTGGAAGGCGTTATGTTTCTTATTCTGGCTCGTACTTTCCTGAAAAACCGGTGGATGAAGGCGCTTGGATTTATAGCGGCAGTGCTGTATCTCCTTGGTTATCCGCTTTATTGCTATACGGATACGTTCCTCTATTGGGGAATCGGCGTCATGCTGATCGGCTATCTTGTCTATACCGTAAACGGCTACATAGAAGAGAGAGTAGAGAAAAAGGCGGCAGTGTTTATGATGATGGTCGGCTGTGCGGGGTTGATTCTTTGCTATGCGTTGTTTGCGCCTGCGGCGTTTTTTTCATTATTTCTGTGTCTGCTTATAAAAGCGAAGCGGGAGGGGAATATTTTTAAAAGAAGCAATGTCCTGCTGGCATTAAAGATATTTGCGCTGCCTTGTCTGCTTGGCGTCTACTATTGTTATATTAAGCTGCTGCTTGAAAATGCGGGCGGGATTTCGAAGGCGATTGCCACAGAGGGGGCAATTTACCGGGAGTGGTATATTGACTTTTTCTGGCTTTTTCCGCTTGCGCTCTTTTTGGCGCTCTATAATATAAAGCGCCGTAAGTTTAATGTGCGCGCGGTGTTTCTCGGAGTGTTCTTAGTCTATACGGTTGGCATGTTTTTGGCCGCATATTCGAATAGAGTGTCCAGCTATTACTACTATAAGCTTTATTATCCTTTGTGGCTGCTGTTTTGGCTTTTGAATGTGGAAGCTCTCGGTCTGCTGTGGAAGAAGATGAGGGAAATTGTCGTCTCGTTTGCGGTTATATATGCTTCCTTTGCGCTGCTGTGTCTGGGGAGCGTGGAAGATAAAATAAGAGCTAATTCACCTCTGCTTGTGACGGAAAACAGAGGGAATCCGTTTTTTGCTTTGTATCTGCTGAATAAGCAATACCTGCGCACAGATTGGAAGCAATTTGAGATGCCGAAGGGAATGTTTGGCCTGGTAGAATATGTTGGAGAACAGGGGGAGGAGCAAATTCCGTTTCTGACGGACATTGATCAGTATGCCTTTTGTTACTGGTATGAGGCGTTGACCGGGCAGAACAGCTTCGACTATTACGGCTGGTTTCATCCGTTAGAGGAGCAGGAGGAGTTGTGGGAGAAGAACGGTGTTGACAAGGTGGCTCTCTGGAAAAAGTCCTCCTATTATCAGGAGAACCGGAAATATTTCAAGCAGTTTGACAAAGTATTTGAAAACAAAGAGTGTGTAGTAATAGACGTAAATTCCGAGTGACAGTTGAGACAGGTCTGTGCATTTACCGCACAGACCGTAAGAAAGTGATTCAGGAGTACAAAAATAGCTGAGGAAAAGGGAATGACAGAATGGATTCGAAAGAAAATTCTTGGAAGAGGAACGACTGACAGAAAAAATTTTATCTGGAATATGTTAGGGAGCGGTGTGTTCGCGGCGGTGTCGATGCTGCTGTCCTTTTATGTGATACGGGTCATGGGAGCGGATATCGGCGGAATTTTTTCGATTGCGATTACGCTGAGCCAGATGTTTGCCTATATCATGTACTTTGAGATGCGTACATACCAGGTGACGGATGTCAGCCGCAGGTTTACTTTTGCGCAGTATCACGGGGCGAAGGTGTGGCTTGGCGTCTTAATGATGCTTGTATGTACTTGTTATATGCTGATCAGGGGCTATGATTTGCAGAAAGCGGGCGTGATACTGCTGATGTGTATTTATCGGCTGATAGATGGGTATGCTGATTTGTATGAGGGAACCTTTCAGCAGGAGGGGCGGCTGGATTTGACGGGAAAGTCTTTGTTTTTCAGGACGATTTTGTCTGCGGGCGTTTTAGTGATAGCGGTCCAGTTAACGCATCAGATGATGCTGTCTATTTTACTCGCGGTGGCGGCGGCAGTACTTGGCGTATTTGTGTTTGACGTTGTCGTGCTCCGGGAATTTTATCCGGTTGGCTTTGACTTTTCAAAGGTGGTAAGCGTGCTTTCCGAATGTTTTGCGATGTTTGCGGGTTCTTTTCTGTGGACTTATATTTTGAGCGCTTCGAGGATTGCGATTGATGCAAATATGGCGAGCAATTACCAGTCTTATTATCAGACGATTTTTATGCCGGTGTCTGTGATTAACCTGTTTGTTACCTTTATTTTAAAACCGGCGCTCACAACGCTTTCCGAGTCATATAATAAGGCGCGGATGAAGGAATTTTTCGGACAGGTGATGCGGATTGCGATATGTATTATAGGTCTTACGCTACTGTGTATGGGAGGGGCGTATTTGTTTGGAATACCGGTACTCTCCGCCCTGGTAAACTGTGATCTTAGCATGTACCGCAGCGTGCTTGTGCTTTTGATGGCGGCGGGAGGCTTTAACTCGCTCTCCTATTTTATGTATTATCTTTTGAGCATAATGCGAAAGCCAAAAAGCATACTGCTTGGCTATGGGACGGCGTCCGTGCTTGCACTCCTGATTTCGTCGCCGATGGTAAAAAGCGGAGGGATTTTTGGCGCGGCAATGAGCTTTTTTGTGACGGTGGCGTATTTGAGTGTTGTGTTTCTTGTGCTAATTGCGGTGAATATACGTCGCCATTCAGCCGGGACAGCGGGCTAGTATTGTTATCTGGCAGAGCACAGGCGTTCCGAAGGAGCGTGCCTTGAGCCGTAATAGAGATTTGGCAGTTAGTTCGGCGGCGCGTTATCCTCGTCTGCAAAATGATGTTTGCGGTCGCATGGCGTCCGTTGCCTAAATATTAAAGCCGCGGCACGATCAACTTAAAAAAGTTGATTGTTGCGCATCTTAATGATATAATCTGGGTATATATGGTAAAAATACAGATATAAACAATTTTCAGATAGTAAAAGGAGAAATGGTATGAGAACTTATTTGGTGACCGGAGGAGCAGGGTTTATAGGCTCTAACTATATTCATTATATGTTCCGCAAATATGGGGATGAGATCCGCATTATTAATGTGGATGTATTGACATATGCAGGGAATCTGGAGAATTTAAAGGATTTAGAGGACAAGCCGAATTATACCTTCGTGAAAGCGGATATTACGGATAAAGAAGCCATTCGCAAGGTATTCAAGGAGAATGATATTGACCGCGTGGTGCATTTTGCGGCGGAAAGCCACGTGGACCGCAGCATTAAGAATCCTGAGGTTTTCGTGAATACGAATGTCATGGGAACGGCGGTTATGCTTAACTGCGCCAAGGAAGCGTGGGAGCTTCCGGACGGAAGCTTCAAGGAGGGGAAGAAGTTTCTCCATGTGTCTACGGACGAGGTGTATGGTTCCCTGGAGGACGACGGCTCTTATTTCTATGAGACAACGCCGTACGCTCCGCACAGCCCGTATTCTGCAAGCAAGGCATCCTCGGATTTCCTTGTAAAGGCTTATATTGACACCTATCATTTTCCGGCGAATATTACGAATTGTTCCAATAATTACGGGCCGTATCAGTTCCCGGAAAAGCTGATACCTCTGATTATCAATAATGCTTTGCAGGGGAAAAAGCTGCCGGTGTACGGTGACGGCAAGAATGTCCGCGACTGGCTGTATGTGGATGACCATGCCAAGGGAATTGATATGGTGCAGGAGAAGGGACGTCTTGGCGAGACTTATAATATCGGCGGGCATAATGAGAAACAAAATATAGAAATCATCCATATTATTATAGAGACACTGCTTGAGATGCTTCCGGAGGGTGATCCGAGAAGAGAACTTGTCAGCACGGATTTGATCACGTACGTGGAGGACCGCAAGGGTCATGACAGACGTTACGCCATTGCACCGGACAAGATTAAAGCGGAGATTGGCTGGGAGCCGGAGACAATGTTCAAGGAAGGAATTAAAAAGACGATTGCGTGGTTCTTTGAGCATGAGGAGTGGATGAAAAATGTGACAAGCGGTGACTATCAGAAATATTATGAGGATATGTACAGCAACAAGTAAACACGGTGAAACGGCGGTAAGGGAGGCGCGGCAAATGTCGTACCTTCCTTCTTGCGGGTAGATGGACCTAATGCGGCGGTTGGGGGATAACCGGACCTCTGCATAAACAAGGAGGAATCAGATATGAAGGGAATTATACTTGCCGGCGGGAGCGGCACACGATTATATCCATTAACGAAAGCAATTTCCAAGCAGATTATGCCGGTATACGATAAGCCGATGATTTATTATCCGTTATCGACATTGATGCTTGCCGGAATCCGGGAGGTTTTGATTATTTCCACACCGAGAGATCTTCCGGTGTTTGAGGAGCTGCTCGGCGACGGAAGCCAGCTTGGTATGCGGTTTGCATATAAGGTTCAGGAGACTCCGAGAGGGCTTGCGGATGCGTTTATTGTCGGAGAGGAATTTATCGGGAAGGATGCGGTGGCGCTTGTGCTCGGCGACAATATTTTTTACGGGCAGAGCTTTTCAAAGGTACTCCGCCAGGTGGCGGAGCGCACGGAAAAAGAGAGCGGGGCGACGATTTTCGGGTATTATGTGCGTGACCCGAGAGAGTACGGCGTTGTCGAGTTTGATGAGAACGGCAAAGCGCTTTCGATTGAGGAGAAGCCACAGAATCCGAAGTCAAACTATGCGGTGCCGGGATTATACTTTTATGACAACAGTGTCGTTGAAATTGCTAAAAATGTGAAACCGTCCGCGAGAGGCGAGATTGAGATTACAAGCGTAAATAACGCGTATCTGGAGAAAGGGACCTTGTCGGTAGAGACGTTGGGACGCGGATTTGCCTGGCTGGATACGGGAAATCATGACATGCTGCTTGCGGCGGCTGATTTTGTGTCTGCGTTCCAGAAGCGTCAGGGTCTGTATATTTCCTGTATTGAGGAAATTGCCTATAAGAGGGGGTTTATTGATAAGGAGCAGCTTGTAAAGCTGGCGCAGCCGCTTCTTAAGACGGAGTACGGACAGTATTTGATGGAGGTTGCGGAAGGCCTGTAAATCTTAAGAGAAAAGAGGAAAATGAAATGGGAAAGATAAAAGTAACTTCGGATTGCGGAGGCATTGAGGGGCTTAAGGTGATTGAGCCGGCTGTGTTAGGCGATGCGCGCGGATATTTTATGGAGACTTATAACCGGAATGACTTTACGGAGGCGGGAATTGACTGCGAGTTCGTACAGGACAACCAGTCGGCTTCGAAAAAGGGCGTTTTAAGAGGTCTGCATTTCCAGCTGAATTACCCGCAGGACAAGCTTGTGCGCGTGATAAGCGGCGAGGTGTTTGATGTGGCGGTGGATTTGCGCGAGGGTTCAAAGACCTTTGGAAAGTGGTTCGGAGTCAGGCTCTCGGCGGAGAATAAAAAGCAGTTCTTTATTCCGAAAGGATTTGCGCACGGGTATCTTGTACTCTCGGATTATGCGGAGTTTTGTTACAAGGTAACGGATTTTTATCATCCGAACGATGAGGGCGGGCTGATTTGGAATGATCCCGATATCGGAATTGATTGGCCGATGCCGGAAGGGGTGAGTGAAAAGGATCTGATTTTTTCCGACAAGGACAAGGTATGGCATGGGATTAAGGAATATGCGGCAGATAAAAACAACTGCAGAAAATAAGAGGAATTTGTATGGCGACGGAGATGAATAGCAGAATAAATCCGGCTGAATTATATCGGGAGCGGAAAATGATTTGGAAGCTGGCGAAAAATGATTTTAAGACGAAGTTCGCAGGCTCTTATCTCGGCACAATATGGGCGTTTATACAGCCGGTCGTGACGGTGTTCGTCTACTGGTTTGTCTTTGACAAAGCGCTGAGTGCGGCGGGGCAGCTGACCAGATCGGGGATTGAGGCACCGTATGTAATCTGGTTGACCGCAGGCCTTGTCCCGTGGTTCTTTTTTCAGGAAGCCTTAAACGGCGGGACGAATGTATTGTTTGAGTATAATTATCTTGTGAAAAAGGTGGTTTTTAAAATCAACATTCTTCCGGTAGTGAAGGTGATTTCCGCTCTGTTTGTCCACCTGTTTTTCCTGGCGGTTGCATTTTTTATCAGTTTGGCATATGGGATTTATCCAGGCTGGTATATACTGCAGATATTCTATTATGCGCTGTGTATGGTGCTGCTGACGCTGGGGCTGATTTATGCGACAAGCGCGGTGGCGGTGTTTTTTCGGGATATGTCCCAGATTGTCAATATACTGCTGCAGGTTGGCGTGTGGGCCACACCGATTATGTGGAATATTGATTCGCCGGATATGAGAGAGCGTATACCGTCGGTCGTGATGACGATACTGAAGCTGAATCCGATGTATTATATTGTAAACGGATATCGCGATGCGTTAATTAATAAGGTCGCGTTTTGGGAAAATCCCGGACTGACGCTGTACTTTTGGATATTTACGGTTGTGGTGTTGTGTCTTGGAACGACCGTCTTTAAAAAGCTGCGGATTCATTTTGCGGATGTCCTTTAAGATACACAGGCGGGATGTGCGCAGACAAGATAGGGAAGAATAATAGTTACTATGAGCGGCTTCACGCCGTGAATCGTAATGAATGATAGGAAAAGCGATATGGAATATGCAATTAAAGTAGATCAGGTGGACAAGGTGTATCGTCTGTATGATAAGCCGACGGACCGCATAAAGGATGCGCTTGGTTTTTCGAGGAAAAAAAGGTTTAAGGAGCACTACGCGTTAAAAAAGGTTAGCTTTGCAGTGGAAAAGGGAGAGTCTATCGGAATTATAGGGACGAACGGCTCCGGTAAATCCACGATTTTAAAAATTATTACCGGCGTATTAAATCCAACGGCCGGAGAGGTGATTGTAGACGGGCGTATTTCCGCGCTTTTAGAGCTTGGAGCAGGCTTTAATATGGAATACACCGGAATTGAAAATATCTATTTAAACGGAACAATGTCCGGATTTTCGAAGGAGGAGGTAGACGAGAGGATGCAGGATATCCTTGAGTTTGCCGATATCGGAGATTTCGTGAATCAGCCGTGTAAGACATATTCTTCAGGAATGTTTGTGCGGCTTGCATTTGCGGTGGCAATCAATATTGATCCGGAAATACTGATTGTCGACGAGGCGTTGTCTGTGGGCGACGTATTCTTTCAGGCGAAATGCTATAAAAAATTTGAAGATTTTAAGAAGATGGGGAAAACGATTATATTCGTCAGCCACGATTTGAACAGCATCAGCAAATATTGTGACCGTGTCATCCTGTTAAACAAAGGGGATAAGCTGGCGGAGGGGGAGCCGAAGGAGATGGTGAACCTCTATAAAAAGCTTTTGGTCGGGCTGGCGGACGGCGGAAGGATGGCGAAAGCGGATGAGGAGCGTGTGGAATCCGGCGTGTGGAAATCGGCTTACCAGATAAATCCGAATGTGGATGAGTATGGAAACGGAGCGGCGGAAATCATAGATTTTGCGGTTTTGGACGAGGACGGAAACTGCACAAATACGATTATTAAGGGAACCTCCTTTCAGATTAAGTCGAAGGTGCGTTTTTTCTCGCAGGTTTCGAATCCGATTTTTACGTTTACCTTTAAAAATATTCAGGGAACGGCGGTGACGGGGACGAATACGATGCTCGAGAGAGTCGACATCGGCGTGGCGCAGCCCGGGGAAGCTTATGTGGCAACCTTTGAGCAGACTATGTCGCTGCAGGGCGGAGAGTATCTGCTTTCCATCAGCTGTACCGGATATGCGGAGGGGGATTTTACCGTATATCATCGTCTGTATGATGTGATTAACGTGACTGTTGTATCGGATAAAGATACGGTTGGATTTTATGATATGAATTCAGAGACGAGTATCGAGAGGGTGTAAAGTATGGATGAGTCGCCTGAGAAGCTGAGTGAAATTTTAAAAATCGTTGAAAGCTGCCGTAAGGAGGAGTATCAGCAGGTGATTGCCAAACGGCGTGATTACGATATTATGTATCATTTGTCACCGGCAAGGGCTAATCTTGTGTCGTGGCTTCCCATCAATGAGAATCACAGAGTATTGGAGGCGGGGGCGGAATGCGGAAGCCTTACGGAGTGTCTCGCCGCTATGGCGGGAGAAGTAACCGCGTTAGAGCGGTCGGAGACGAAGCTTAGGATTAATGAGCTGCGCAACCGGGATAAGAAGAATATTTCTTATGTTTCGGGAGAGCTTTCTGCGGCGGAGCGGGGCAGCTATGATTGGATAATTCTGACAGGAAAGGAACTTTCGTTTTTGGAGACACTATTACCATATCTTGCAGCGGACGGACGCCTCGTGCTTGCGGTGTCAAACTGCTTTGGGATTCGAAGATGGGCCGGAGCGCCGGAGGAAAATGAGGATGTATCCAAAAAGGAAATCCTAAAACGGCTCAAGGATGCGGGATGTGAGGAGACGGAGATTTATTACCCCTATCCGGATTATGAATTTCCGATGGCGGTTTATTCGGAAGCGTTTTTGCCGAGAATAGGGGAGCTGCGCCATAACCGAAGAAATTTTAAGGGGGAGCGGTATGAGTTTTTTTCCGAGAGGGAAGCGTTTGATAAGGTTATCGAGAAGGAAATGTTTGATGAATACGCGAATGCGTATTTGATTCTGACAGGGAAAGCTGCCGGGATGGACAAGCGTATTTATGTAAAGTATTCCGATGAGCGAAGCAGAAAATTTATGATTCGCACTGATATCAATATAGACGAGAAGGGAAAGAAATATGTGAGCAAGCGGGCAATTGTGCCTGAGGGCGTATCACATTTGAGACATATATTAAACTGCCATAAGGCATTGAAAGAGCGGTATAGCAGGAGCGGTTTTTTTGTAAACAAGTGCAGGGCGGGAGAGGATCTTAGAAAGGACGGACTGTCGTTTGAGTATCTTGACGGCGAATCTTTAAGTGATGTGATCAAACGGGAAAAAAGCAGTGAAAGGCGAAGAGAGCTGCTAAAGCGGTACAGGAAATATCTGACCTATGGATGTCAGACGGAGCCGTTTCAGATATCGGACGATTTTCGGAGAGTGTTTGGAGACAGAAAGCTGCCGGAGCATCTTATGGCGGCGAGAGGGCTTGATATTGATATGATATTTCCGAATATTATGGTATCAAAAGACGGATGGCACCTGATTGACTACGAGTGGACCTTTGATTTTTTGATACCGGTCAATTTTATTTTATATCGGGCATATCTCTATGAAAGCCTTGAACAGCCGGACAATGAGGAGGTCAGTCTGGATAAGTTAAAAGAGGTTGGACTGCTTGAGGACGTGGAGGAGGAGATATACTGGGAGATGGAAAAGTCATTCCAGGCATATATTCTTGACGGTATGACTCCTACGAGGGATATGCAGCAGCTGATTGGCTATGCAGTAAAGGATGTCCCTTATATGGAGGCGGAGGTAGAGCGTTTGACGAAAGAGTGGAAGCGTGTGCACGAGGAGTTGGTTCAGTGTGATGCCCAGTTGTCGGCGATTAAGGCTTCGCGGACATGGAAGCTGCATGAAAAGCTTCGCAGGAGGATAAAATGAAGGCGAAAGAACAGACAAAGCGATTTATAATGTTTTGGATAAAGGTGCTGCTTGTACTGATACAGACCGGGATGTATGCGTGGCTGTGGTATGCTGTGTTAAAGGAGCTTGCGGAGATACAGTATTGGAACCGCGGAAACTGGGCGGTTGTCGGGCTGTATTTTATCTTGTCCACAGTATTTTCCAAGGCTTTCGGCGGCTATAAGGTCGGATATCTGAGGAACTGGGATGTAATTTATCCGCAGATTTTCGCGGTGATTGTCACAAACGGCATCACATATATACAGCTTTGTCTGATTGGAAACTGGAAGCTGACAGAGAATATGATGCCGATGGTGATTTTGACGCTGCTTGATATCATAGTGGTCACGGTATGGGTGCTGCTGATGCGCTGGATTTACGCGAATTTATTTCCGCCGCATGAAATGCTGTTTATCCATGGAGATATCAGTCCGGATGCGATTATGAACAAGCTGGCGACAAGGCGCGATAAATTTCACATTAAGGAGACAATCCACATTAAAGAGGGGATTGAGGCGGTGCTTGATCGGATTGATGAGCATGAGGTTGTTCTGATTGGCGATATTCCGGCGCATGAGAGAAATATTTTTCTGAAATATTGCTTTGCGAGGAGTATCCGTTGTTACAGTATCCCGAAAATATCGGATATTATGATCACGAGCGCGGCCAATATTGAGCTTTTTGATTCGCCGCTGCTGCTCTTTCGCAACGGCGGACTGACAACCAGACAGAGTCTGATGAAGCGGACGATGGATATTGTAATTTCGCTTGTGGGAATTGTGATATCCTCACCGATTATGCTAATAATTGCGGCGGCGATTAAATTATTTGACCACGGTCCCGTGCTATATCGGCAGGAGAGACTGACAAAGGGAGGCGTGTCCTTTCAAATCTTAAAATTCCGCAGTATGGTCGTAGACTCGGAGAAGTATGGCGCTCGCCTTGCGGCAAAGCACGACAGTAGGATCACACCGGTGGGGAAAGTTATAAGAAGACTTCATTTTGATGAAATACCGCAGCTGTTTAATATTCTGAAGGGAGAAATGTCCTTTGTGGGGCCGCGTCCTGAGCGGGAGGAAATTTATGAAGAGTATGAGCAGTATATTCCGCAGTTTCGTTACCGTCTGAAGATGAAGGCGGGGCTGACCGGATACGCGCAGGTCTATGGAAACTACCAGACGGTTCCATATGACAAATTAAAACTTGATTTGACTTATATAGAAAAATTTAGCATTTTATTAGATGTAAAATTGATTTTTATGACAGTAAAGATCTTATTCCAGAAGGAGAAATCAGAAGGTGTAGACGATAATATGACAACTGCAATGCGCAGAGAATAAATCATGGGGGAAGATATGGGTAAGGAATATGGCAGTGAGCCGCTTGTGACAGTAGTGATGCCCGCATATAATGCGGAAAGATATATCAGACAGGCGATGGAGTCGGTCTGTAAGCAGCAGGGATGCTTTGGAATCGAACTGCTGGTAATTGACGACAAGTCGACGGACGGGACGCGGGAAGCGGCAGAGAGCTGCCGAAAGAACTATGAGACACAGGGAATGGAAAAAACGGTTGACAGACACGGTCGGCGCTGTCCTTGTGATATTGTCTGTATCTCGAATGAAAAGAATCTTGGCGTGGCGGAGACGAGGAATGTCGGAATCCGCAGGGCAAGAGGCAAGTATATTGCATTTTTGGACGCGGACGACTGGTGGAACGAGGAAAAGCTAAGGCGTCAGGTGGGTTTTTTGGAAAAGTATGACGGTGTATTATGCGCAACCGGAAGAGAGCTTGTGAATCCCGACGGCAGCAGTATGGGCCGGGTGATTGCCATTCCGGAAGAGATTACTTATAAAATGCTGCTATCTACAAACAGCATTCCCTGTTCCTCGGTACTTATGAAAACACGGATCGCCCAGGAATTTGGCATGTGCC
Organism: uncultured Roseburia sp.; assembly: GCA_947564465.1. Lineage (GTDB taxonomy): Bacteria > Bacillota > Clostridia > Lachnospirales > Lachnospiraceae > Roseburia_C. The sequence continues at coordinate 39,824 of CANOCV010000009.1, forward strand.
ATGACGAGCTGCATGAGGATTACATTCTCTGGCTTCGTGTTTTAAAAAAATACGGAAAAGCCTACGGTATCAATGAGCCGCTCTTAAAGTCGCGCATGAGCGAGGGAGGAAAATCCAGAAATAAGCTGAAATCGGCAAAAATGCAGTATGGCGTTTACCGCTATATGGGCATCGGCAGAATCCGTTCCCTGTGCTACTTTTTTCAGTATGCGGTGAACGGAGTGTTAAAGTATCATGGTTAATTCTGGAAAAAGACAGTGAGTTATGGTATTATGAGAAAAATATGCAAAGGAATAAAACGATGAAAAAGCAGTTTAAGAATTTTATGAAATATCGCTTTTTGTTGGGCGAGCTGGTAAAGAAAGGGATTAAGCTAAAGTACCGCAGATCGTATCTGGGGATTGTCTGGTCGCTTTTGGAGCCGCTTTTTGAGATGATTGTGCTGACAATTGTATTCGGGACGCTGTTTGATAACAGCGACAGGACGTTTCCGATCTATATACTGACCGGCAGGCTTTTGTATTCCTTTTTCTCGCAGGGAACAAAGGCGTCATTAAAGTCTATCCGCAGCAATTCGGCGATGATCAAGAAGGTCTACGTTCCGAAATACTTATACCCGATGTCTTCGGTTCTGTTCAACTATGTGATATTTTTGATTTCTTTGATTGTATTGGTACTCGTGTCGCTGATACTGGGGGTGTATCCGACCAGGTATGTTTTTATGGCGCTTGTGGCGCTTGTCTTAATACTTGTGTTTACCTATGGCGTGGGAATGATTCTTGCGACGCTCGGAGTGTTTTTCCGGGATATGGAATATCTGTGGAATGTTGCGTTGATGCTGATCATGTATATGTGTGCGATATTCTATTATCCGCAGCGGCTTTTAGACAGCGGATATTCCTGGATATTGAAGTGGAATCCGCTTTACTGTATTATTGCGATTTTCAGGGATGCGGTGTTCGGCAGGATGCCGGATATTCAGATGCTTCTTTATTCAACGGTATTCAGCTTTGGCTCACTGCTTGTCGGGCTTTTTGTGTTCCGCAAGCGTCAGGATGAATTTATTCTTCATATATAGCAGGAGAGACAAATGGGAAAAAAGGTTTTAAAGGTAAACAATGTCAGCATGAAGTTTAATTTAAGCACCGAAAAGGTTGACAGCGTAAAAGAATATTTTATAAAGCTGGTGAAAAGAGAGATTAAGCATGATGAGTTCTGGGCTTTAAGGGATATCAGCTTTTCACTGGAAAAAGGAGACCGGCTTGGAATCCTCGGGTTAAACGGCGCGGGAAAGAGTACGCTGCTAAAGGTCATTGCGGGGGTATTTAAGCCGACTACGGGAAGTGTGGAGCGTCACGGAAAGATTGCGCCCCTTTTGGAGCTTGGAGCAGGTTTTGATATGCAGTACACCGGTGCGGAAAATATTTATCTTTACGGTGCGGTTTTAGGGTACAGCAGAGATTTTATCCAGTCGAAATACAATGAAATCGTAGAGTTTTCGGAGCTTGGAAAGTTTATCGACGTGCCTTTAAAGAATTATTCTTCGGGAATGCGTTCCAGACTCGGCTTCGCAATCGCAACGATTGTCGAGCCGGAGATTTTGATTCTGGATGAGGTGTTGTCGGTGGGCGACGCAAAGTTTCGAAAAAAGAGCGAGAAGAAGGTAACGGACATGTTTGACAAGGGCGTTACCGTGTTGTTTGTTTCGCATTCGCTGGAGCAGGTACGGCGTTTGTGCAACAAGGCAATTATTTTGGACCATGGAAAGCTCATATCTGTCGGCGATATTGATACGGTCGCCGAGGTCTACGAAAAAATGATAGAGTAAGCGGTGGGAGAATATGTATGGAACAGTCATTATGGGGAAAACTAAGGCGTGTAAGGCTCCGTGATCTGCTGCATATTTTTAAGTTTCTTGTGGCGTTTCCGATTGCATTTTTCTATCGGAAATATCGCAGGGATCTGTGGGTGCTCTGCGATACGGAGAATGAGGCCAGGGATAACGCGTACTGGCTTTTTTGCTATATCAGAAGGGAAAAGCCCGCACAGGATGTGGTCTATGCGATCCGAAAAAAATCGCCGGATTATGCAAGAGTGTGCGACATCGGCGAGGTAGTGGAGTATGGGAGTTTAAAGCATTGGATCTATTATCTTGCGGCGAGCAAAAATGTAAGTTCTCAGAAAATGGGAAAGCCCAATGCGGCGATCTGCTATGTGCTTGAGGTTTACGGCATACTGAAAAACAAGCGTGCGTTTTTGCAGCATGGCATTATCACAGCCGATTTAAGCTTTCTGTATTATCCGCATACGAAGATGCGGCTGTTTGTGACGAGCACATACGATGAGTGGAAGTATGTGAACGAAAAGTACGGCTATCCGCCGGGGGTTGTGAAGGAGTTGGGGCTGTGCCGTTTTGACGCGCTGCATGAAATGCAGGTAAATAAAAAGCAGATTCTTTTGATGCCGACCTGGCGCATGTATATACGCAACGAGATTTCGTCGTCGGATGAGGCACAGGAAACGGCGCGGTTTCGGGAAACCGATTATTTCAAGTATTGGGATGCCCTGCTTGAGGATGAGAGATTTCTTCGCTTTATTGAAAGCGAAAATCTCACGGTAATTTTTTATCCGCACAGAGAAATGCATCGTTTCTTAAAATGCTTTCATGTAACGCATCCGAACATTACCGTGGCTGCCTGGCCGGAGTATGACGTGCAGCAGCTCTTGAAGGAATCGGCTTTTTTAGTTACCGATTATTCCAGCGTAGCGATGGATTTTGCCTATATGAAGAAGCCTCTTTTGTATTACCAGTTCGACAATGAGAAGTTCCGAAGCAGCCATCACGGCGTGGGGTATTTTGATTTTAAGAGCGACGGGTTCGGACCTGTCTGCGAGACGCCGAAGGAGGTTGTCGACGCGCTGACACGAGCCTATGCGAAGAATTTTGACAATGAAGAGAGATATCTGAAGCGACATGAGGAGTATTTTGATTTGTGGGATGCAAAGAATTGCGAGCGCAACTATGAAGCGATTCGTGCGATGTAATTAGGATAAGAACGAGGAGAATATGGAAAAAAACGTAATGCAGGCGGCGCCGGAAATTAAGGTAAAAACGAAGCGCTTTTTGCTTAGAAAGGGAAAAATAAAAATTCGATTTGCCCTGGATAAAAGCCGGGGAATGATTACGGCTTTGTATTTAAAGCAGCGCGGCACGGTGGAGCCGCAGTATTTTCCGTTCATGCTCACTAAGCGGGAGAAGGGGGAGGAGATCCGTTATGACGCGGCGCTGGATGTGAATACAGAAAAAATGGCGGTCGGCTTTTGGGATGTTGTTGTAAAGGAAGAGACGCCGGAGGGAGGCCATGAGGCAATTCTCGGGGGACTTAGCGCAAAATTAAAGCTTATGCTGATTTTGTTTCCGCGGTGGACGAGAACGCGGGACGAACATGTGATCTATCCGTTTGTCAACGGGGCCAGACAGTTTACGATTCAGTACCGGAAGTACGACAAGCGTTACGACAGCTATCGCTTTCTTTTTAAGGAATTGTTGGCTCTGCTCGTCTACGGGATAGGAAAGCCTTTCTGGGATCGGAAGAGGCTCTGGCTGATCTGCGAAAAGTTTTCCGCTATGGCGCAGGATAACGGACTATATTTCTTCCGTTACTGTATGGAAAAGCTGCCGCAGGAGGAGAAGAAGCATATTTTCTATGTGATTGACAAGACGGCGCCCGATTATGAGGCGGTAAGACAGTACGATGAGAACGTGATTCCGTTTATGAGCTTCCGCTATATGATTTACCTTTGTGCGGCGCAGTATTTGATTTCCACGGACGCCATCCGTCATTTTTATATATGGGATTCGCCAAACAGTATTTATAAGGTATTGTATCAGGCCAGAAAGCACATTATATTTTTACAGCACGGCGTGATGGGATTTAAGCAGTGCCACCGCACCTTCCACAAGTCGGGCGGGAATCGTATGGCGCTCTTTGTCGTGTCCTCGAAATATGAGCAGGATATTATTCACAATTATTTCGAGTATGACAGGGATGAGATTATCATTACGGGTCTGCCGCGCTGGGACGTGCTGCATGACACGTCGTCGCCGGCACATAAAGAGATTCTTCTGATGCCGACATGGCGAAGTTGGCTGGAATACGTGTCGGATGAGGTGTTTTTGGAGAGCGAGTATTACAGGAATTACAAATCGTTTTTGACGAATCCAAAACTTTTTTTGCTTTTGGATAAATACGACGTGACGCTGAATTTCTATATTCATCCGAAATTCCGCGACTATATCGGTCTTTTTGAGGAAGAGGACTTATCGAAGACAGGAGGAGGGCAGAGGATCCGCCTGATTCCGTTTGGCAGCGAACCGCTCAATAAGCTTTTGATGTCGTGCAGTATGCTGGTCACGGATTATTCCTCCGTGGCATGGGATGTGTATTATCAGGAGAAGCCCGTTGTATTTTATCCGTTCGACCTTAATACTTATGAGAGTCAGCAGGGCAGCTATATGGACCTTAGGAAGGAAGCCTTCGGACCGCTTGTGTATCATGAAGAAGAGCTGCTTTTAGAACTTGAAAAATACATGAAAAACGATTTTTTGGAAGAGGAACGCTATAAGGAACGCCGTGCGTATCTTTTACCGCTTCGGGACGATAAAAACAGCGAGCGGATTTATAAGAAAATAAAGGATGCGAGACTAGGGAAAAAATTTCACATAAGAGGGCGGCTGTAAGGAGTATGAAAATGCAGAAGGAAAAGTTTAAGTTTTCGGTCGTGATACCGATTTACAATGTAGAGAGCTTTCTGGCGGAGACGATAGATTCCGTGATTGCGCAGGATATTGGATTTGAGCAAAATATACAAATGATTCTGGTAAACGACGGAAGTCCCGATAACAGCGAGGAAATCTGTCTTGCATATCAGAAGAAATACCGGGAAAACATCGTCTATGTGAAGCAGGAAAATGCGGGCGTGAGCGCGGCGCGAAATAACGGCATGAATTATGTTGAGGGAAAGTATGTGAATTTTCTGGATTCCGATGATAAGTGGAGTCCGGATACGTTTTCCTGTGTCTATCGCTTTTTTGAAAAGCATTATGAGCAGGTAGATCTTGTTTCCTGTAAGCAGGAATTTTTTGAGGCGCAGACAGGGCCGCATCCACTGTCGAAAAAGAAATTTGAGGACGGAGACCGGGTGACGGATATTCTTACGAATTATGAAGAGCTGCAGCTGCATGTTACGGCGTGTTTTATTAAGGCAAAGGCCATGCACAATGCGCAGTTTGATACCCGTTTAAAATACGGGGAGGACGCGCTGTATGTTAACGAAATTATTTTAGAGAAGCATAAGTATGGGCTTGTGGCACAGCCGACGCACTATTATAGAAAACGTGGAAACAATAGCTCGGCGGTGCAGAATAAGCAGCAGTCCCTCGACTGGTATTTTAAGACGCCGGTGTTTTATTATCAATACATTGTAGAAAAGTCCGTGAAAAAGTACGGGTTTGTTCTACCTTATATCCAGTATCTGGTTATGTTTGAAATTCAATGGCGTCTGAAGGAGGACATTGATGCGGTTTTAGACGAAAAACAGCGGGAGGATTATATTGCAATCATAAAGGATTTGGTGCAGCAGTGTGATGATGATATTATTGCAAAGCCGGGTCAGATTTATGTGCAGCAAAAAATATATCTTTATTCCCTGAAATATGGCTATGATATCACAAAGGACTTAAAGTATGCAGAGCAACGTCTTCTGTTTCGGAATATGGTGCTTTGCGATTTGGGAATTACCGCCATGTTTATGGCTGATATTTTAAAGATTCAAAACGGCAGTTTGTGTATCAGCGGGAGAATATCTACTCCGTTTGTGGATAAGTTAAGGTTTTGGTTTATGGATGAGACGGGTACAAAATATCCTGTAAATGCCAAGTATTCTCCATACAGAGAAGAAAAGATTTGGAATCAGGTGATGATACGGACGTATGTATATGAAATAAAGCTGCCGCTTACAGACGGCCGCCGCATTGAAATCAGGGCAGAATATGACGGAAAATATCCTGTGACTCCCAAAATTGTGAAAATGAAGTTTGCGAAGCTGCATGATAATTTGAACACTGTTTATTATGTGCAGGGCGGTTATATTATCACGAAGGGAAAAACGTGGTTTGAGGCGCATGAATACAGTGAAAGGCGTCTGGCGGGGCTGGAAAAAGCTATGCGGCGCGAAATGAAGGAAATGCTGAAGGATGAGACACTTTTACCGGAGAAGAGAGAGGAGATCAAAGAAGGCCTGAAGTTCAGAAGATTGTATTTTGCCGCAAGACGCTTAAAAAAGAAAAAAATCTGGCTCGTGACAGACAGAATCAATCTGGCCGGAGACAACGGCGAAGCGTTTTTTAAATATATGGTGAAACGTAATGATCCGGAAATTGACGTGTTCTTTGTGATCTCTGAGGAATCAAGAGATTTTGAGCGTATGAAAAAAATCGGCAGGGTTCTGCCTTATAAGTCATTAAAGCATAAGCTCTATACGCTGCTTGCAGATAAAATTGTCTCTTCACAGGGGGAGGACAATATTGTGAATCCGTTTGATACGGTCAAAAAGTATGTCGGGGATCTGTACCGTTACCAGTATATATTTTTACAGCATGGTATTATAAAAGATGATATTTCGGACTGGCTGAACAAATTTAATAAGAACCTGGATATGTTTGTGACATCGGCATATCCGGAGTATCAGTCAATTCTGGATTGCGCGTACAATTATGATGAGCGCGTTGTAAAGCTAACGGGACTGCCGCGCTATGATTCCCTGATACAGGATATACCGCAAAAAAAATCCATTATTTTTCTGCCGACCTGGCGGGCGAATCTTGCAATTGAGATGGATCAAAAAACCGGTGTGCGTCCATATAATACGGAGTTTAAGAAGTCAAATTATTATCGGTTCTATCAAAGACTGATTAACGAACCAAGGCTCCTTTCGGCGCTTAAGGAGTGCGGATATAAAGGTAAGTTCTGCGTGCACACGAATAATCTGCCAAATGCCTGTGATTTTACGGGAAACGATGAGATCGAGGTTGTGGCGGAAGCGATTGATTATCAGAAGGAATTTAAGGAAAACGCGCTTTTGATTACGGACTATTCCAGCGTGGCATATGATTTTGCATATCTGAAAAAGCCGGTCATTTATACGCAGAGTGACAGAGACGAGTTTTTTGCAGGTCAGATGTATGACGAGGGATACTGGGATTATGATGCGATGGGATTTGGGCCGGTGTGCAAAGATTATGAGACTACCGTAGATGCGATTATATCACAGGTTAGGGCGGGGTGTATGCTGGAGGAAAAGTACAGGGAACGTATTGAAGCGTTTTACTATGCCTTTGATCGAAATAATTGCCGGAGAGTGTTTGATGCGATTATTTCGCTGTAATAGGAGGAATACAAGATTGGGATGAAGAGGAAGATAAATTACTTTTATTTAACGTTTGCGGTAATTGCGTTTTTATTCATGCTTTTTTATGGCGGGGTACAGTCTTTTTGGTATGATGAGGTGTATCAGATTGGTTTGTGCGATACTTCGGTATCACTAAAGGGATTACTCAAATCCTATGCGATGCTGGAAGATTATACCCCCCCGCTCTATGCGGTTTTGATGCATTTTTGGTATATGCTGGTTCCATATGGGAATGAATGGCTGCTGATTCCGTCGGAATTGTTTGCCGCTGTGGGAATTTACATGATGGGACTTTTAGGTGAGAGCGCGGGTTCTAAAAAGACCGGGATTTTTGCTTCGCTGGTCGGCGCGTGTTCCGAAGTTATATTTATAAATGCTGCATTTGAATTTAGATCGTATGCGCTCGTTTTTTGTGCAATGACATTTACACTTTGGTTTTACGGAAAAAAGAACCGGGAGGGAACGATAAAAAATATTATTATATATGGTCTGGCGCTGATGGTTTTAGTTTATTCTCATTATTACGGTGCCGTAGTCTGCGGGGCGTTAGTATTTTTTGATTTATTTTTGCTATGGAAAAAGAAAATCGGATTTAAGCACAGTATCAGTTATTTTATGGCGGGTATTTCATTTTTTCCGTGGCTGCTTTTGGTTGCAGTATATCATGAGAGAAGTATCGCAGAATTTTGGATTCAACCTGCAAAGTGGACGGATATCAAGGCTGTGTATGATTTTTTGCTGTCTGATAACAGAATCTTTGCGGTTATGTTTTTGGCGGGTATTCTATTGGTCATCATGATGATGATAAAAGGAGAATGGCAGACGTTCTATGAAAAAAGACTATCGGTGTTGAATGTATGGATACTGTTTTTTGTGACGTTTACAATGTTTCTTTATGGGGCATTTTTAAATAAGCAGGGTTCTATTTTTCTTGCAAGATATTTTCTTACTGTTTTGCCCTGTACTCTTGTCCTAGTGGCGGAAGGGTTTTCGGCGTTTGCTGAGGCTTGGAATGGTAAGAAAGGATATTATGGAATTGTAATTTCAGCGGCGGTAATATTGTATGCAGGGTTTGATACGTATGTGAAGATTGAGGCGGCGGTGCAGACTTCTTCCTATCCTTATGAGGAGACGGCGGAAAAACTTTTGGAACAAGCCGATATTTATGATCAGAATGTATTGATTTTATCGAAGGATAACCGCAAGGTGACACAGGGATGGAAATATTATTTGACAAAAAAGGAAAGCTTGCCGGAAGTCCGTATTGTGGCGCAGGAACTTGCTTCTTATGAGGAATGTCTGAATTATGATAAAATTTATCTGGTAGGTTTTAAGCAGCCAATAACGGAAGCAACAGCGGCTTTTTTGAAAGATAATTACAAAAAAATTGGCGAAATGAAAGAGTGTAAGGTTACCATTTACAGCAAACAATAAAAACAGTACACAAGGAGGACACAGTATGAAAACAACAGCATTGATTATGGCGGGCGGAAGAGGAGAGCGTTTCTGGCCCAAGAGCAGAAAGAATTTGCCGAAACAGTTCTTGTCTTTAACAGGCGACGGAAAGACAATGATACAGTTTACCGTGGAAAGGATTCTTTCATTGGTGGCTATAGAGGATATTTATATCGTGACAAATCATGATTATAAAGATTTGGTGAAGGAGCAGCTGCCTGATCTGCCGGAAGAGAATATTCTTTGTGAGCCGGTGGGACGAAATACGGCAGCCTGTATCGGACTCGGAGCCGTCCATATTCAGAGGAAATGTAAGGACGCATGTATGATTGTACTGCCGTCAGACCATTTGATAAAATATAATGCAATGTTTATCAACACATTAAAGGATGCTTGTGCCATTGCGGAGCAGGAAGAGAATCTTGTGACTATCGGAATTACGCCGGACTATCCGGAAATTGGTTATGGATATATAAAGTTTTTGCCTGATGAAGAAAAGGAACATGCATATAAGGTGGATCGTTTTGTAGAAAAGCCAAGCCTTGAGGTGGCAAAGGAATATCTTTTGACGGAAGAATATTTATGGAATAGCGGAATGTTTGTATGGAAAATTTCCACGATTTTAGAAATGTTAAAAAGACTGATGCCGGATACGTATCAGGGACTGATAAAAATAAAAGAGGCGATCGGAACCGAGGAAGAGGAAATGGTTTTGGAAAGGGAGTTTTATAACTTCCAGTCGATCTCCATTGATTATGGGGTATTAGAAAAATCTGATAACATCTATACGCTTCCGGGAACGTTTGGCTGGGACGATGTAGGCTCATGGCTGGCAGTGGAAAGAATCCGAAAAACAAACGAGTTTGGCAATGTGGTATCGGGAAATACAATTACAATTTCTACAAAGAACTGTGTGATTGAAGGAACGGAAAAACTGATTGCCACTGTCGGAATTGAGGATTTGATCGTTGTGGATACGCAGGATGCAACGCTGATTTGTGCGAAGGACAGTGCGAACGAGATCAAAAAAGTTTTGGAAACCCTCAAAAACTGCAACCGCGATGAATATATTTAGGGATATTGGGAAAAAGATATGGAAATAAACAGCAGTGATCTAATAAATAAATTGAAAAAAATATGTCAAAGCAAAAAGTATTTTGTTTACTGGATTGTCTACACGATTTTATTTCTTCTGATTTATTGCCTGGCATATAGCGCATTTCGCATTCATGGAAAATCTTATATCTGGAATATGGATGGTATCAGACAGCATTATGCCTCTATGGTATACATTGGTCGTTACCTTAGAGAAATTATAAAAAATCTGCTTTCCGGCAATTTCGTACTTCCGATGTATGATACGGCGATTGGAATGGGCGATGATATTATTGCCACATTCAATTTCTATGGATTGGGAGAACCGCTGCTGTTATTGTCGGTCTTTGTGCCTTCTGTGTATATGGAAAAATTTTACTGTTTTCTTGTGATTTTTCGTATGTATTTGGCTGGAGCGGCATTTAGCGGTATGTGTTTTTATTTTAAAAAGAGCCGTAGGGCAGTGCTTCCGGGAGCGTTGTCTTACGCTTTCTGCGGTTATGCATTGCATGTAGCGGTAAAGCATCCCTTTTTTATCATACCGATGATTTATCTCCCGGTAATGATTATAGGAGCGGATAAGATTATAAAAAAGAAGAAACCGTATATATTTCTTGCAGCGGTTTTTGTCGGAGCGCTGAATGGTTTTTATTTTTTGTATATGTCGACGATTGCGGTTGGAGTGTTTATTCTTGTAAGAACCCTGAATTATTATAAAGAAAAGCGCATTTTAGCGTTGGCAAAATGTATTGGAAAAAGTATTGGGGTTTACGTTATCGGAGTGATGATGTCCGCCGTCGTTTTTCTGCCGGCCATAACAGGATATTTATCAAGTTCCCGCTCGGATTCTTCAGTTGTAGTGAAGAATTTTTGGTCTTATGGCAGGGATTATTACAGAAAAATGTTTGCATATTTAATCTCACCGCCTGCGATTACCTGGAGTTTTGTCGGGATGTCCGCAGTTATATTGTTTGCAATAGCGCTTATGTTCCGGAAAAAAAACGGAGTATCTTTGGAACTGAGAGTGACGTTTACAATTGCGCTTATATTCATGCTTTTGCCTGTCGGTGGGTATGTTATGAACGGTTTTTCCTATACGTCAGGAAGGTGGCTGTTTATTTTTGCGCTGGTGTCGGCGATAGCGGTGGTAGAAATGTTCCCGCATCTTGAGGATATGGACTTCAGAAATCGTATTTTATCGCTGGCAGTTGTGGCAGCCTATTTTGCCGTAGTGCTTTCCATGAAAAAGAGCGTAGATATCTACGCTGTTATGGGAATGGCAATGCTGGCGTTAACTTTGTCGGTTTTTTGGATAGATAAAATTCGCCGAAACGTGAAATATGGAATTATTCTTATGGTAATTATTGTGAATCTTGTAGTGAATGGAAATTATCTGTTTGAAAACCGTGGGTATGTGCAGGCGTTTATGAATAAGGAAGAGACGCTTGGCATTATTGAAGGTACGAATTCGGCAGTTGTAAAAAGTAATGGAGATTTTTACAGGGTGGACGCTGCGTCGTATACCTCTGAGAATGCAGGGATCTTAACGCATGTGAATGGAGTTTCTTCCTACTTTAGCATTATGAATGCAAATACGATTTCATATAACACGGAGATGGAAAATGCAGCAGTGTTGGACAGTATGTTTAAGATCAGGGGAGTAGACAGTCGGACGTTTTTAGAGACGCTTGCCGGTGTTCGTTACTATGTGGCAGAGGAAAGTGAAATGCAGTATGTGCCGTATGGATTTGTGGCATCGGATGAGTTGTCGAAGGATGGACTGACAGTCTATGAGAATCAGTATTACTTGCCACTTGGTTATACGTATGATAAGTATATGGAAAGAGACGTGTACGACTCGTTGTCTCCTCTTGGAAAGCAGGAGGCGCTCTTGGAGGCGGCATTGTTGGAGACAGATCCGGAAGGGATTGACAGAATAAAGCCAGATATCTCTTCACGAAAAATATCTTATAACATAGAATTTTCGGAAGGTATCTCATGGGAGGAGGGAACTATTAAGGTTGAAGAGGACAATGCTTATATACAACTTTCCTTTGCAGGAGCGGAGGAATGTGAGACATATGTAAGAATTGTGGGACTTAACAGTAATGACAGCGGGAATGAGTATATTAATATGAGTGTGCGGACGGAGGAGAGAAGCAGTTACGTTCCGGTCGTATCAAATACATGGAATTGGTATTGCGGAAGAGAAAATTATCTGTTTAACCTTGGATACCGGTCGAAAGCTTGTGATTCCTGCCGTATTGCATTTTCCAAGCGGGGAACATACCGCATGGAGGATATTGAAATTTATGTACAACCTATGAAACAATATGCGAAGAGGGTGCAGGCGTTAAAGGAGAATGTTCTCGGGAATGTCATCTGCAGTACAAACAGGGTCTGCGGAAGAATTACGTTGGAGAGAGAGAAACTTGTTTGCTTTTCTATTCCGTATTCAAAGGGATGGACGGCTAAAATTGACGGGGAGAAGGCAGAGATTTTAAAGTGCAATACGATGTATATGGCCGTGAATGCAAAAAAGGGGACGCATACGATAGAACTTGTATACGAGACGCCGTATTTGAAAATGGGCGGCTGTGTCTCGCTGTTAGGACTGGCGTTGTTTGCAGGACTGGTATTTTTATATCGACACATGGAGAAGAAGGCTGTATAGATCGTATCGGAGGACGAAATAGCGATGAGGGAAAAGTTTAAATCTATCATAAATTACAGGCCGGGATATGCGTTCTGTTTCATGTTGGGAAGTATGTTGGGGGCAGCGTTTTTTGTTTCAGTATTTGGCTTGCGGATTTTGGACTTTACGTATAATGACTGGCTGCTGCCTAATCCCATGATGGTAAGTTCTGATGTGCCTCAGCATTATCTGGGACAAGTTACGTACTGGAAAAGTGCGTGGCATTTTCCTTTTGGTCTGATGGACAACATTGTCTATCCGGATAAGCTGTCTGTGATTTATACGGATTCTATTCCGTTGTTTGCATTTGTTTTTAAATTAATGGCGCCTATTTTGCCGGAGGCATTTCAGTGTTTCGGGTTATTTGGATTGGTATGTTATATGATGCAGGGCGGTTTTGGGGCACTGATTGTCCGTAAATGGACGTATAGCTGGCCGGTTTGTGCGGCGGGGAGCATGGTTTTTGTGATATCAGTTATTATGGTGCACCGTTTGTACCATCATACAGGATTGGCGGCGCATTGGCTGATTCTTGCCGGGATTTGTATCTGGATGTATTATGACAGGCTGGAAAGACGCAGTGTGAGGATATTGTTGTGGGCAATACTGAATGTGATGGCGCTTCTGACACAGGCATATTTTATTGCAATGACATTTGGGATTATGCTCTGTTGCCTGCTTGAACAGCTAATAAGATCAAAAAGAAAAATAGGAGAGGTGTCCGCCGTGATTGTTTTATCGTCATTTGCGATGATTGCGGCAGGTTATTTATTTGGTCTGTTTTATGGAGATGTTCCGGCGGGAGACAGAGGACTTGGATATTATTCCTGGAATTTGAATGGTTTTTTTAACTCATTGACATCCAATACATCGAAAATACTGGAACCGTTGGCGTTGGGAAAAGGACAGAGGGAAGGTTTTTCTTATCTTGGCGCAGGGATGCTTCTGCTTGTGGGGACGGCAGTTGTACGTATGGCATATCTGTTATTTTCGGGCGAACGGGAAAGGATATTTGACAAAAAAATCACATTGTCCGTGGCGGCGCCAAAGGTTGTGTTTGTAATTTGTTTTGCGATAGCGGCAGCATCCAATGTGATCATGTTTGGAAACCATACGCTTACCGTACCGCTCCCGGAAAAGCTTTTAAAGATGTGGGCAACATTCCGCTGCAGCGGGCGGCTCATTTGGCCGGTATATTATGGGATTATTGCCGTATCGTTATATCTGCTGGTAAAGAATGCAAAGAGGCTTATGCCGGTATTTGCTGTGTTAGTGTGTTGTATTGTGCTCCAGTTGTATGATACCGGGGATGTTTTTGGAGAAAAGGGAGCTTATACGAAGGCAGAACACAATTACGAGTCGGTACTGCAGTCAAGCGCGTGGGATGAAATTGCAAAAGAGTATAGGCATCTTGTATTTTATCCGAATACATACAAGCTGTTTTCAAATGATTTGGCATATCATTTTCAGGTGTATACCCTAAAAAATCAAATGTCTGTAAATATGACATATCTGTCGCGGAATATTGCCGGGGAGAAAAACCAAGAGGTGTTGCAGATGTTTGAGAAAGTAAAAAGAGGAAGCATTCCGGAAGATACCTTTTATGTGTTTTTGGACGAAGCGCCGCCGGAGGACGCTGCACTGTTCTATTATGAGATAGACGGAATACTGGTCGGTTTTCCGAAACCGTTGAGTGAAGCATATGAAGGATTCGGTAGGAGGCATTAGAATGTTTTTTAATGTGTGTCGGGAGAGGGAAAAAAGGTAAATATGATGGAGAAGGTACAGGAGATAGAGGACGCAAATGGATTAAAGGAAAACAGGATGATCGGCAGACCGAAAATGATTAATTCACGGATTTCATTTTCGGGAAAGGGAAATATTCTTTACTGTGAAGACGGAGTGATATTAAAAAACAGTAAAATAGATTTTAACGGGGATCACTCAATTGTATTTTTGCAGAAAAGCCGGATGGATACGGTACTGAATGTTTCGCTTAACTTTGATTCCGTATTTGGTTTTGGATGCGAGAATTATGTGAATGGTATTTTAAATGTAGTAATTTCGGAACAAACCAATGTTTTAATTGGTAGAGACTGTGTAATATCATTTGGCTGTTGGCTCCGCACGGGGGATCCGCATCTGATTTATGATGCGCAGTCGATGCGGCGCATAAACCTAAGTAAAAGTATTTACCTTGGAGACCATGTCTGGCTTGGACAGGGCGCCGTACTGTTGAAAAATACCAGGATCGGATCCGGTTCGATTGTAGGTGCGATGTCGGTGGTGCCGGGAAAGGAGCTTATATCAAATGCATCCTATGCAGGAAATCCGTGCAGATTAGTAAGAACAAACATATTTTTCACCGGTGATTGTGTGCACCGCTATCGAAAGAAGGAGACGGAGCAGCATAAGGTATATCAGAAGGGCGGCACATTCATTTATAAGCGGGATGAAGATACCCTGAATTTTGACGATATAGAGAAGCGGCTGCGTGAGGAACGGGATGTAGACAAGAAATTGGATTATGTAAAGACGCTTTACGAAAATACCGGCAAAAACAGGTTTGCGATATCGAAACCGGAAAAGAAAAGCGCATTGTTTGGAAGGAAGAGAGGGTGAGCATGGAAAGGGAACGTTTTCCGGGGCTTGATTTGTTAAAGGGGATATCAGCATGGGTGATTGCATGTTTGTTCCATTATAGAAATATATTTATAGGCGAGGGAATGCATTATCCGTTCGAAGAGTTTTGGATATTGGATTTCTGGGGGAAAAATGGTGCAATGCTGGTGGAGTTGTTTTTTTCAATATCAGGCTTACTATTTTATCATGCGTATTATCACAAAATTGCAGATCATAAAGAAGAATTCCGACATTATTTTCTTGGGCGGGTTATTCGTCTGTACCCGTTAATGATTGTAAGTACAATTGTGATGGCGGTATTGCAGTGGGCATTATACTATGAAAGCGGTTCCTTTTTTGCGGGGATGAGGAATAATGATATTGTTCATTTGTTTTACAATTTGCTCGGCATTCAAATGCTTTTTCCGGATGGATATACATTTAATCAGCCTACTTGGTATATCAGCGTGAGTATGCTGATGTTTGCAATTTTTTATTTGATCGCATATATCAACAAAAAGTACAGCAGGCTCATATTCCTGCTTCCGATTTATGTAGGGCTTAACATTGCCGGTATGAATTTTGCGCTGTTTAATCGCAGTATATCAAGAGGGCTGATTGCGTTTTTTATTGGAGTGGTTCTTGGGATACTTTTAGAAAAAGGATATTCCAAAAGGATATATCTTGGTGTGAGTATGGGAGCGCTGGCAGTATTTGCATCAGTTTGTATTCTTTTTGGGCAAGAGCTCTTAGGCAGTCTGGTTGGTGCGCTGGAGCTGGTCTTTTTTCCGGCAATTATTGTGTTGTTTGTGAAAAGTTCTTTGATAGGGAAGATGACGGATAATCGTATTATCAGCTATTTTGGAAAAATATCATTTGGAATTTATATCTGGAATATACCGGTATATTGTATGATTTGTTTTGTGATGCGAAAAATAAATTTTACTCCGGTGTACGAATCTAAAAAGATATGGCTGGTAGTTATGCTTATTGTTGTAGCGGTTTCTGTCGTGTCCTATGAGTGTCTGGAAAAACCGGTGACAAAATTTTTGAAAAAGAGGTTTTTATGAGAAGAATAAATCACAAAGCGGGAAAACTTTTGGCGCTGTATACACTGCTTTTTGCGGTTTCGTTTATTGCGGCATTCTGGGCATTTTTTGCATATAATAAGACATTTATCTGGAACAGTGACGGTTTGCGCCAGCATTTTCCGGTGCTGGTGTATTTGGGACAGTATTTCAGAGATATTATACGCAATTTTTTGTCGGGCAATTTTACCGTGCCGATGTTTGATTTTTCTATTGGACAGGGAAATGATATTGTCTCGACGTTCAGTAATTATGGGCTGGGAGATCCGCTCATGTTTCTTGCAGCCCTGTGTCCGACTAAGTATATGGAATTTATGTATGATTTTCTGATTGTGCTTAGGATGTATTTAGCGGGAGCATCATTTTTGTATTTTTGCTGCTGCCGAAAAAAAGAAGCTGCTGACGGATTGATTGGCGCGCTGTTATATGTATTCTGTGGATTTGTATTCTGGGCTGTCCGGCATACGTTTTTTATCACGCCAATGATCTATCTTCCGTTATTGCTGGCGGGAGTAGAGCATGTGATGAAAAAGCAGGGAAACAAGTTGTTTATACTGGCTGTTTGTGTATCTCTGTGCAGTGGTTTTTATTATTTTTATATGATGAGTATTTTCATGTTGGTATATGCATTGATCCGTTTTTGGGAGAAGGAGCATAAGAATACAGGGCGGGAATTTTTGGACATATTTTTCCGTTGTCTTGGGAATTATTTAATTGGTATTTTGATGGCATGCGTATCGTTGCTGCCGGCTATTATGGGATTTCTGGACAGCACAAGAACAGTGATTGACAAAGTGAATCCGGGAAATTTGTTACATTACAGTCTGGATTACTATAAGAATTTTTTGGTGCATTTTATAGAAATGCCGGGGAGTATGGATTATACGGGATTCGGTGTGCTCTGTCTTGCCGCAGTAGTGACTTGTTTTTGGGGGAAGGATCGAAAAAAAATTGGCTTAAAGCTTGGTATGATTCTTGGGTTTGCTGTGATGTGTATTCCGTTTGGCGGTTATCTGTTTAATGCATTTGGGTATGTGACAAACCGCTGGGCGCTTCACTTTTCTTTTTTGATTGCGTTTGTGACGGTGTGTATGCTTCCCCGTATTCGGAATATAAAAAAAGCGGAATTTGCGTGCCTTGTTTTAGTCGGGGGAGGATATGGTCTGGCTCTGCTGTTTTGGGGAAAGGCAAACGCCGTTTGGTATCATGCCGTTCTGCTGATTTTGTATATGCTGACGCTTTCTGCAGTTAAAATATGGGGAGTTGCAAAGCGCACATATTGCATGGCCGCGGTTTCGGTTTTTCTTGTGGTAGTAAATATTGGGATAAACGGAACATATTTGTTTTCGCCGAATATGGCAAACGGGATTCGGGAATATGCGGACAGGGGAAGTACGCTTGCGGCGTATGAGACAAATGCAATCTGTGCGGTTCCTGCGGAAGAAGGTTTTTTCCGCGTAGAGGCAGACAGTACGCAGGGGATTCCAAATGTACCATGCCTTACGGGAAAGAATAGCTTCAGTCTGTATTACAGTGTAATTAACCATCGTCTGCTTCAGATGGAATTAGAGCAGGAGAATGCGCCGGGAGTATTTCAGGGACATCGTATATTTGGGAATGATTCCCGCACGTTTTTAAATGAGCTTGCGTCGGTAAAATACGGAGTTTATTCGAGCGCGCAAAGCGCCCCGTATGGATATGAACCGACAGATATTTCCGGAATCTATGAAAATCAGTATGCGCTCGGAGCAGTGTATTTTTATGACAGCTATATTCCCAGAGCTGACTATGAACAGATGAACGGCATGAGAAAGCAGGAAGCATTGATGCAGGGGTGTGTGCTTGAGGATGCGCCGGAAAAGTTTCCGAAGACTCAGTTGAAATCAAATTTGCAAAAAATAGATTATGAAATTGCGGAGGCGGACGGGATTACGCTGGATCTTAAAAATGGGGTAATATCTTCCGACAAAGCGAAAGCCAGCCTGACTCTGCGTTTTAATGGGATTTCAAACGCAGAAACATATTTGAGGATTGGCGGTATGGAAGTGGCAGAGTGTCCGGTGGTGAATTTTTGGGGAATTGCCGGAAGCGGAAATACCAAAAAACATTTTCATGTTTCTACTGACAAATATGAGCTATATTTTGGAAGGAAGGATTATTCTATAAATTTCGGATACCATAGGGAGCCGCTTACGACGCTTACACTGGAATTTGAATCGGACTTTACGGCGTCCATTGAAGATCTGGCGGTATATTGCCAGCCGATGGATGATTATTCCGATCAGGTGGAACGTCTGAAAGACGGAGGATACGATAATATCGTATGGAAGGATAATAAAATGTCAGGGAGTTTCGAGGTGAAAAAGGATAAAATTGTTTGCTTTTCCGTTCCGTATAGTTCGGGTTGGCATGCATATGTAGATGGAAAACCAGTGGAAATTTCAGAGGCTAATACGCTTTATACGGCCTTTTTGCTGTCAGCGGGAAGGCATGAGGTCGAATTACGCTACACAACGCCTGGAATTCGCGTTGGCGCGGTATTTTCTTTATTAGGGTGGATACTGTTTGTTGGATGGGAAGTGAGAAAGAGAGAGAATAAATAAAATTATTGACGATTTGAGGTTCAGATAATATAATAGGAACAGATTGCTATTATTTGGAAAGGAATATCAGAATGCAGACAATCGGGAAAAAGTTTTGGAGCATCATTGAATATCTGGTGAAACTCATATTTGGAGGGATTCTGAGGATATTCAAAAAAGAGTGGAGCGACGCGCAGTGGGACGGTTTTTTTGAATTTATAAAATTCGGTCTGGTAGGCGTGTCAAATACCGTGGTTTCTTATGTGATTAATATTCTGACGCTTTTTCTGTTACGCAATTTAAATCTTTCGTGGGATTATATTGCAGGGAACCTGGTCGCATTTTTAATCAGTGTATTGTGGTCCTTTTATTGGAATAATAAATATGTGTTTACCTTAAAGGAAGGCGAAAGCCGTAATATGGGACAGGCATTGCTGAAGACATATGTATCCTATGCATTTACGGGGATTGTGTTAAATAATGTGTTATCGTTTATATGGATAGATTGCCTGCATATATCAAAATATGTTGCTCCGGTGATTAATCTGATTCTTGGAATTCCGATTAACTTCTTTATGAATAAACTGTGGGCATTTAAAAAAGAATAATATAAAAAGGAGAATTATAGTATGAAAAAAGCATTGATCACAGGGGTTACAGGTCAGGACGGCTCTTATTTGGCAGAACTTTTGCTGGAAAAGGAATATGAAGTTTATGGTATCATGCGCCGTAAGAGCGTGGTAGATTACGGCAATGTGGATCATATTAAAGATAAGATACATTTTATTTATGCGGACATGACAGATCTTGTGTCATTAGTAAACGCAATGAAGATTTCACAGGCGGACGAGGTATACAATCTTGCCGCACAGTCTTTTGTAGGTACAAGCTGGGAGCAGCCGTTGGCAACGGCAGATATTGACGCAATCGGCGTTACAAATATGCTCGAAGCAATCCGTATGGTGAATCCTAAGGCGCATTTTTATCAGGCAGCGACTTCCGAGATGTTTGGTAAGGTTCAGGAAATGCCGCAGACGGAGAAGACGCCGTTCTATCCGAGAAGCCCGTACGGTGTAGCAAAGTTATATGGTTTCTGGATTACAAAAAATTACCGTGAGAGTTTTGATATGTATGCATGCAGCGGAATTTTGTTTAATCATGAAAGTGAAAGACGCGGAAAAGAATTTGTGACCCGCAAAATCACTTATGCCGTAGCAAGAATTAAGCAGGGTGTTCAGGAATGCATAGAGCTTGGCAATCTTGATGCAAAACGTGACTGGGGACATGCAAAGGATTACGTAAATGCAATGTGGATGTTGCTGCAGCAGGAGAAACCGGAAGACTATGTGATTGCTACAAACGAGACTAGGACAGTCCGTGAGTTTGTAGAGACAGCGTTTAGCCATGTCGGAATTGAGATTGTTTGGGAAGGCGAGGGCGTAAATGAAGTCGGCAGAGATAAGAAAACCAACAAGACATTAGTCAAGGTAAATCCTGAATTTTTCCGTCCGGCTGAGGTGGAAGTTTTGCTGGGGAATCCTGCGAAAGCAGAAAAGGAGCTCGGCTGGCAGCGTGAAATTTCTTTCCAGAAATTAGTAGAGCGCATGGTGAGAAACGATATGAAGATTGTAGAAAAAGAAATTAAAATGGAAAATCTATAAAACGTATGAAAAAGGCGATGATCATTGGCGGGGCCGGATTTGTGGGAGCATATCTGGCTGACTGTCTCAGAGAAGAATTTGGATTTGAGGTATCGGTGACGAAAATGCCGAAGGAGACGTTTACTAGAGAGGGGATACAGACGTACGATCTGAATATTCTGTATCAGAAGGATATCTGTGCTCTTTTTCAAAAGGTGCGTCCGGATTACATTTTTCATTTGGCGGCGCAGAGTTCAGTCGCTTTATCATGGGAAAATCCGGAGCTTACAATTGATGTCAATATTAAGGGAAGTATGAATGTCATGGAGGCGCTCCGCAGTCTTGACTATAATCCTCGAGTTCTACTGATTGGTTCGGGAGAGGAATATGGGTACGTTAGAGATTGTGAGATACCTATTACTGAGGAAAATGCTGTGAGGCCGGGAAACTTGTATGCGGCGACAAAGGTGTGTCAGAATTTGATGGGCGCGATTTATGCGAGGGCATATCATCTTGATATTATGATGGTTCGTGCCTTCAATCATATCGGACCGAATCAGGCGGCGATATTTGTGGCTTCTGATTTTTGCAGGCAGGTTGCAGAGATTGAAAAGGGAATCAGCGAACCGTATCTGACAGTCGGAAATCTTTCGGCAAAACGTGACTTTACAGATGTCCGTGACGTTGTTCGGGCTTATGCAATGCTAATCCGGACAGGAAAGCCCGGTGAAACATATAATATCGGAAGCGGAAACGCGATAGCTATTGAGGAGTTGCTGAAAATGATTCTGAAGCAGTCAGACAGTCGGATAAAGGTAATTATAGATTCAAAGAAGCTGCGTCCTGTCGACGTACCGATTATAGAGGCTGATGTTTCAAAAGTAAAAAAGGAAACGGGATGGAAGCCTAATATTCCGTTAGAACAGACAATTTGTGAGATGTTGGAATACTGGCGTAGTCAATGCGGCATGAGTAGAGAATAAAAAGAAAGGTCTAGGTAAGATGGGTACAAGTATCGTTCTTCTGGCATACAAGGAGGAAGAGAATTTAAAGGTTCTCATTCCCAAAATTCAGGAAAATATTGAAAAGGTCGAAAAAGATTATGAAATTATTGTGGTAGATACTGCTGAACCGTTAGACAATACTGCACAAGTATGCGAAAAATTTGGCGCAC
Organism: uncultured Roseburia sp.; assembly: GCA_947564465.1. Lineage (GTDB taxonomy): Bacteria > Bacillota > Clostridia > Lachnospirales > Lachnospiraceae > Roseburia_C. The sequence goes on from CANOCV010000009.1 coordinate 61,645, forward strand.
GTTACGTAAATCAGAAATATCCAAGTTTTGGCGGCGCATTCCGTACAGGAATCGAGGTGGCAGAGAAGGAATATTTTCTGATATTGGACAGTGACGGCTCACATAATCCGATTTATATTCCGGAAATTTATCGAAAATTTAAAAAAGAGAAATGTGATGTTGTGATTGGTTCGCGTTATGTAAAAGGCGGCGTTTCAAATGACAGCAAGTCTTCTTATGTGATGTCAAAAATATTAAATACTGTATTTCGCGTCTGTTTAGGGATTAAGGCAAAAGATATTTCTACAGACTACCGTATGTATCATACCTTGGAATTAAAGCAGGTGGATCTTGTCTGCAAGAATTATGACGTGCTTGAGGAGGTGCTCGTAAAGTTACGCCTGAATAAAAACGGTAAATTCATAATCGGAGAAGTGCCGATCCGTTTTGAAAAGCGTATTTTTGGGGAATCTAAGAGAAGGCTGATACCGTTTATTCTGAGTTATCTTAAGACGCTGTTTTATTTGCTCAGAGTCCGTATTACTTATAAAAAGAAAAAATAAATATGCAGTATGAAAGAAATCCCAAGAAAATAAACTCTTGGGATTTTGGCGCTTAGACGGCAGATTGCCGGAAGGAGAGAAGATGGATTATAGACAGGAATATACGAAATGGTGCACGGATAGTTATTTTGATGCGGAGACGAGGGCGGAGTTAGTATCAATCCGGGAAAATGAAGCAGAGATTTTAGACCGTTTTTACCGGAGGCTCGAGTTTGGAACCGGAGGCTTAAGGGGGATTATCGGAGCGGGAACAAACCGAATGAACATTTACACGGTTCGTCAGGCAACGCAGGGGCTTTCAAATTATATTATTTCTCAGGGGGGACAAAAGAAAGGGGTTGCGATTGCATATGATTCTCGGATCATGTCACCGGAGTTTGGACAGGAGGCGGCACTGTGTTTGAATGCGAACGGAATAAAGACATATATATTTGAAAGTTTAAGGCCGACTCCGGAGTTATCTTTTGCGGTGAGGGAACTGGGATGTATTGCGGGAATTGTGATTACGGCGAGCCACAATCCAAGGGAGTATAACGGATATAAGGTATACTGGGAGGATGGCGCGCAGATTACGCCGCCACATGATAAAAATATTCTCATGGAGGTTTCTAAGGTACTGGAATTTTCAGAGGTGAAGACGATGGAAAAGGAGACAGCGAAAGAAGCCGGGTTATACCATGTGATTGGTCAGGAAATAGACGATAAGTATATGCTGGAGTTGAAACGGCAGTCGATTCACCCGGAAATTATCCAAAGAGTAGCCAAAGATATAAAGATTGTATATACGCCGCTTCACGGTACGGGGAATCTTCCTGTGAGGCGTGTGTTAAAGGAGCTTGGATTTGAAAATGTCTATGTAGTGCCCCAACAGGAGCAGCCCGACGGAAATTTTCCGACGGTTTCTTATCCGAATCCGGAGTCTCCGAAGGCGTTTGAGCTTGCGCTGCAGCTTGCAAAAGAAGTGAATGCAGACATTGTGCTTGCGACGGATCCGGATGCAGATCGTCTTGGCGTTTATGCGAAGGACAGCAGTACGGGAGAATATATGAGTTTTACCGGAAATATGTCGGGAATGTTGATTGCGGAATATATTCTTAGAGAAAGAAGGGCGATGGGGACGTTGCCGGAGAATGCGGCGCTTATTGAAACAATTGTGACAACCGATATGGCAAAGGCGATCGCAGAGGCGTATGATGTAAAGCTGATTGAAGTTTTGACAGGATTTAAATATATAGGAGAACAGATTAAGTTTTTCGAACAGCAGGGGACATATGAGTACATTTTCGGACTGGAAGAGAGTTACGGTTGCCTTGCAGGGACTTATGCAAGAGATAAGGATGCCTGCGTTGCGGTTATGATGCTCTGTGAAACTGCGGCATGGTGTATGGAGCGGGGAATCACGTTAGTTGATGCAATGAAGAAGTTGTATGAAACGTATGGATATTATAAAGAAGGACTTGAAACGATAACGTTGAAGGGAAAAGATGGGGCGGCATGCATTCAGGACATGATGAGCGGGATGAGGAAAAATCCGCCAAAGTATTTTGGGGAATATGAGGTGCTTGCGGTCAGAGACTATATAGAAGATAAAAGAACAGATATGAGGAGCGGTAAAGTCACCAAAACGGGTCTGCCGACCAGTAATGTGCTTTATTATGAGCTTAGTAATCGCGCATGGTGCTGTGTTCGTCCGTCGGGAACAGAACCGAAAATTAAATTTTACTTTGGGGTTGTAGGAGAGACATTGGCGGATTCACAGGAGAGGCTTCAGACATTGAGTAAGACAATGTTAGAATATGCAGGGCAGTAGAGGCGAGTGGCAGAAAGGATTTGTTCAAAAATGCTGAATAAAGAAATTATATTTTTGAGTCCGGTTTTTAAACATAATATCTGGGGAGGAGAGAAACTGCGTGAAGATTTTGGATATAATGTTGAGGGAACGGATATTGGAGAATGCTGGGGTGTGTCAGCCAATGAAAACGGAGACTGCAAAGTTCGAAAAGGCAGGTATGCTGGAAAGACATTGTCTTGGCTGTGGAGAGAAAGAACGGAGTTATTTGGAAACATGGACATTGACCGTTTCCCGCTTTTAATTAAGCTTATTGATGCAAAAGATGACTTGAGCATTCAGGTACATCCTGATGATGCATATGCAAAAGAAAATGAAAACGGTTCATTTGGAAAAATGGAATGCTGGTATGTTCTGGATTGTCCGGACGATGCTTCGCTTGTAATAGGACACAATGCAAGAGATAAAGAAGAACTAAAAGCTATGGTACGCGGGGGGGAATGGAAGAAGTTTATCCGTGAAATTCCGGTAAAAAAGGGTGATTTCATTCAAATAGATCCGGGAACGGTACATGCGATTAAGGGTGGTTTTGTAATACTGGAGACACAGCAAAATAGTGATATCACATATCGGATATATGATTACGGGAGACGGTATAAAGGAGAACTACGGGAACTTCACATTGATAAAAGCTTGGATGTGATATCGGTTCCGGCAAAGTCGATAGAGGGAACCGTCAGAAATACGTCAGTGATGAAAAAGAATGTGCTGCAGGAATTGATAAGCTGCCAATATTATAAAGTATTTTGGATAGATTTGGATAGAGAGATAACATTGGAACAAGAGTTTCCGTTTTTGATAATAAGTGTGATCGACGGTGAAGGGAGCGTGGATGGATGTCAGGTAAAAAAAGGAGATCATTTTATTTTGCCTTATAATTATGGAACGGCAAAGTTTGATGGAAGGATGCAGATGATTGCGTCGGTTCCCAATAACAGAAATAAAAGGTTATAAGAAAGTGGGGATTTCTGAATCTCTATGGGTGATTTTTTGTGAGAGCATTCGTCCGCACAGGCAGACGCAAAGTTATGTGTCAATTCGGATTTAGAGTATTTATATTACGGAGGAGACAAGGATGGAAAAGAAGCGTGATAAACATGAAAGGATATTTCTTACTGTTATTTTAACATTGACGCCTGTATTTGCCTGTATGTTAGTAAGTTTGGTGTCAGGTATTAGAATCAGTGAATTTTACCTGCCGAACTCCCAGTGGAGCGATGAAATTCTTTACTACAAGATGATAGAAGCAATGTCTAAGTTCAATCAGCCATTGGGGTATTTCGGATATGCCGAAAGTTTTGCACAGATAGGGCATCTTGGTTCCTTTAGTCCGTTTTTTCTCTTCATCTATGTATTGTACGGTAAAATTTTTGGCTGGACATTGTTTTCTCCATTGATTTGTAATCTCATTTTCATGACGATTGCAATGTTTCTGTTTGCTTATTTTGTCTGTCCAAACAGAATACAGACAGTTGAGATTATGATTTTGTATGTATGCAGCTTCATTTTTACCAGATATATATTTACTTGTACGCCCGAAACATTGGTATATGCGCTGGTACTGATATTTTTCAGTGTTTCGGTGAAGGCGTTTCGGCAAAAGGATGAAGACAAAAAAACAGCTTATCTTGTAGCGCTTAATTTGCTGGCATGTTATCTCACGCTGCTTCGTCCGTATTGGGTTCTGCTCTTTTTTATACCGGGTGCTTATTGGCATCAAAAATGCGGCAAAAAAATAGTAAAATATTCACAATTGGCGATAGCCGTTTTAAGCCTGATTTTATATTTTGTTGTAACTAAATGTTTTTGCGCGGCAAATTTTGTGGATATTGACAGGATGTATTTGCACAGTAGATTTTCCAGGGAGCCAATGTATATATTTGTGTATTTATGGCAGTTGCTTTACGTGTCGGCAATTCAAATCTGGTATCGGATAAAAGACGGTTTGTTCACGGGGACGGAGAATGGCGCACAATATCTGTTATTTATGTTGGCAGTTTGTTATTTTATTTTCATGCGTTGGCAGTGTAAAGAGAAGAAGAAAAAGAGTTTTTTTGCTTATTGCCTGCGTTATTGTCTGGCGATGTTGCTGGTAATTATTTTCTTATATGATGTAGAGACGGGATCCGGACATATTACCGCATTTGTGTTCCTTTTTATGTTTATCTTGGTGATTATGGATAATCATAAGGTGAGAAAGATCGGAATTGCGCTTATATTCTTATGGGTATTTTGTATTCATAAAAATGATGACTATACTTATAATATACCGGTTTATACAGCAGAAAAAGCGTCGGTATTGCAGGAGGGTGCAGAAGCCTTGGAGGATGCACAGATGTTAGATTTTGATACGGATAATGCATGGGATAATACCGTTATTTGGGCATATTCGGGTCGATGGGGGCTTGATTTCACTTATTTATATGCGCTTCCGGGCGGCGTGGGCATCAATGTTTGTTATGATTCACATGTAGAGTATCAGTTTGATGATTTTAAGTCACGATATTTGATTACAAAAATAAATGATGACGTTGATCTTTTGTGCCGGGAGAAAAATAAGGAGTGTTTAGTCGAGTATGGCGATGCCCATGTCTGGAAGCTGCGGTAATATAAGATTAGTCCAAAAAAGAAAGGTGTAATTATGGCGAGAAGAGTTGGGGTTGGTCATCAGGACTTTGAAAAGATAAGGAAAAAGAATAATTTCTATGTGGATAAAACTGACTTTATCAGGGAATGGTGGGAAACAGACGACGAAGTTACCTTAATTACCCGCCCAAGGAGATTTGGGAAGACTTTGAATATGAGCATGGTGGAGAAATTTTTCTCAGTTGATTTTGCAGGAAGGACGGAATTGTTTGAGGGTTTGTCTATTTGGAGCCGTCAAAATTATCGTGATTTACAGGGAACTTATCCGGTGATCTTTTTGAGCTTTGCAAATGTGAAAGAAACAGCATTCGGAGAAGTTCGGAAAAAGATCTGCTATATTATCGAAAGTTTATATAACAAATATGAATTTTTGCTGAAAGAAAATTTGTTAAATGATAAAGAAAAAATTTTTTTTCAGAGTGTTTCTGCCGATATGGAGGATTATATAGCAACTTCGTCGTTAAAGGCGTTGTCAGAATACCTTTATCGGTATTACGGACAAAAAGTGATTATTTTGCTGGATGAATATGACACGCCTATGCAGGAGGCGTATGTAAACGGTTATTGGGAAGAACTGTCGGTATTTATAAGAAATTTATTTAATTCTGCTTTTAAGGCTAATTCATATCTGGAACGTGCCATTATGACGGGGATTACAAGGATAAGCAAGGAGTCGATTTTTTCTGATCTGAATAATATTGAGGTCATAACGACGACTTCCGAAAAGTATGCAGACTGTTTTGGATTTACGGAGGAGGAAGTGTTTGCGGCTCTGAATGAATTTGGACTGGCAGATCAGAGGCAGCAGGTAAAAAATTGGTACGACGGTTTTACGTTTGGTAATAGAAAGGATATTTACAATCCGTGGTCTATTATTAATTATCTTGATAAAAAGAAAGTGGGGGCGTATTGGGCGAACACAAGCTCCAATGGCCTTGTTGACAAGTTGGTGCGAGAGGGGAGTAAAGGGATTAAGGAGTCCTTTGAATTGCTTTTGGGAGGGGAAGCGATACGGACGGAAATTGACGAACAGATTGTTTATCAAATGTTAGACCGTGATGAGCGGGCCGTGTTTAGTCTTCTGCTTGCAGGCGGTTATCTGAAGGTGAAAAACTATGAAGCGTGCACTACGGAGTTTGGGGAATGGAGACAGGAATATGAACTGGAACTGACAAATTTTGAGGTGAGAGTAATGTTCCGTAATATGGTGCGCGGGTGGTTTGGAGTGACTTTTTCGGATTACAATGATTTTTTGAAGGCGTTACTTATGAATGATGTAAAAAAAATGAATTATTATATGAATAAGGTGGCATTGACAACATTCAGTTATTTTGATGTGGGTAAAAAGCCTTCGGGAGAAGAGCCGGAGCGGTTTTATCATGGATTTGTCTTGGGATTGCTGGTAGATTTGGCGGACAAATATGTGCTCACTTCGAACAGGGAGAGCGGTTTTGGAAGATATGATGTAATGTTAGAGCCCAGAGAGAAGAGTGATGATGCAATTCTTTTGGAATTTAAGGTACAAGATGCGGAGGAGGAAAAAGAACTTTCGGATACCGTAAAAGAGGCGCTAAAGCAGATTGAAATAAAAAATTATTTCGCTTTGCTGACGGCAAAAGGGATACCGCAGGAACGAATACGAAAATATGGGTTTGCATTCCAGGGAAAAAGTGTGCTAATTGGCGGCGGCTATTGAGCGGATTGCCAATACAATGAAAAGTTATAGAAAAAGGGGGCAATATGAATACGCAAAAAAAATTTACCGTTATTATTAATGCAGGAAACAGCGCAAGGCTCTTAAAGCGAACAATGGATTCCCTGACAAGACAGTCGGTGGGTTTTTCTGAATATATACAGGTTATTTTGTATACGGGCGGATCATCTGCGCAGGCAGCCGGGAAGATGTGCGCAAGTTATCGGAATGAATATAAGGATAACGTCATTGTACAGGAAAGCCTTGACTTGTCACCGGCGGAAGGGACATTCATCAATTATCTTCAGGAAGGGCAGAACTGGCATAAGGATGCCTTTGCCCAGGCTTGGGAGTTGATTTCGCGGCGAACGGATGAGGTTACGGTTGTGGAGGAGCTGTACGAGGAGCCGGAGGACGGCGAGGTGTTGGAAAATCATATCCTGCATATCAAAAACCATGTGGAAAAGGTACAGCAGGAGCCGGGAAAATATCTGTTCCATAGCCGTTACGGAAAGCTCGTGGAGAAAATCATAACGGCGAAAAAGAAGCTGGATTCCGATTATGCGTTGATTCAGATTTTGCTGGAGGCCGGAAATATCGGCGTATTAAAGCTGGTGAAGCTGTATGGAAAGTATGTTCAGTATCCGAAAAAGACGCGCGAGTGGTATTTAAAGTCGCTGCCAAGGTTTAAGGAAGCGCTTGCGGAATTAAAGGAGCAGAAGTATCAGGAGTATGCATGGAACCTGGATTTTTTGCTGATGTATCATATTTCAGAGTCGTTAAAGGATGACATTTCGGGCGTATTGGATGCGAGTGCGCTTGAGGAATATAAGGAATGGCTGAAGGGGACGCTGGCGGAGCTTGATGATTACATTATTGCCAGGGGTAAAATGAACGGCGCGACGAGAAGATATGCCTTCTCTCTAAAATACGGGATAGAGTCTGTGGATGAGATGATATTCCATGGCGGAAAGCTTTTGTTTCACAATTTGGTTATCTATAATTTGGCGCGCAGTGTCTGTTTTCAGATTACCGGGGAAAAACACACCCAGCAGGGGAATAATATTAGCGGAGTCTCAAAACATCCGCTTCCTTTAGAGCGGATTCGTTTCTTTTTGACGGACGGCTGCGGGATGGAGTATCCGTTTGAGGAGACGGGAAAGGAAGGAGCGGGCAGAAAATGCCTGGATATGAAGGTGATCCGTGAGATGGAATATGAGTGCCTTTTGCCTGCGAACGTAAAAAAAGAGAATTTGACCCTGATGTATCGGTATGATGATATTTATATCGGCGAGGTATCGGTGGAATAGAAAGGCGGATAAATCGAGCCAGGTCGTGCCCCGTAGCTTGCTGCGGGGTATTTGACTTCCAAAAATCAGCAGGAAAGCTTATATGAAAGCGGGAGAATTTATGAAAGCGATTGAAATAGAAGGATTATTTGACAGATTTCATTATAAAATAGATTTTAGGGAAAACGAAATTATCATCATAACGGGACCGAATGGATTTGGCAAGTCAACGATCCTGAGGATATTAAAGGCGGTCAGGGACAGTGATTTGGCTTTTTTTCGTTCGTTGAATTTTAAGAGAATAACATTGACAAGGCGGTCGGATCAGAAAGAACTGACGATTGCAAATGACAGCGCGCAGAAGCAGCTGACGATAAATTCAGCCGTTCTGACCTGGCAAGAAGTTCAATTTTGTATGAGTGTAGCACAGCGGAGGAGAATGCTTGATATGCTGCAGTCAGGGACAGACACAGAGACGGATAAAAGAAGAATTGCACTCAAAAAATATCAAGCTGCAATGAACGAGTTGGCGGAGTTTTTGGGGAGGGTGGAGTTTATAGAGGAACAGAGGCTTCTGACAGGAAATGATTCTGATAGGACCTTTGACAGAATGCGGGAAATAAGAAGTGTGGGCGAAGAAGTACGCAGGAGAGAGACATCCCGTCAAAATGTCATAAAGGTAATTGAAACAATTCCGGATAAATTAAAGCGCAGGATAGCGCATGTTGCGAGCCGATATGCAGAAATTGCGAGTACGTTAGACAGCACCTATCCGAAAAGGCTCTTTGAGGAAGGACAAAAGATATCCGAAGCTGAATTTCAGGAGAGGATGCGTAAAATCACGCCGAAGTTTGAGCGTTTGGATAAGTTTCAGATATCGGAAATAGATGTGCATTCGATAAGGGACATAAAATATTCCGATCAGGATGCAAAGGCGTTGAAGGTCTATCTTGATGACTTGGAAAAGAAGTATGAAGTATATGACGAGCTGTTAGAGAAGCTGGACATGTATACCAGACTTGTGAATGAAAAGCTTTATTTTAGCCGCGTACAGATATCGAAGATGAAGGGGTGTATTGTGGAGGACAAGGAAACCGGAAGAAATCTGGAGTTGTCTAAGCTCTCGTCGGGGGAACAGGAGCTTGTGGTTTTGTTCTACCGACTGATTTTTGAAATTGGAGATGAGACGCTGCTTCTTTTAGATGAGCCGGAGATATCTCTGCATGTGGCATGGCAGTATTCTCTGATATCAGATCTCCGGGAAATTATGCAGAAGAAGAATATGCAGTTTATCATAGCGACACATTCACCAATGTTGATAAATGGAAACAGTGATATACAGATAGATTTGGGAGAGCAGTATGGAGAATTTAGAAATCAGGGAGATACTAAAAAAGGATGAAAATCTGGATTGGAATACAGTGCGTCTACTGCTGAGCCAGGACTTTAAGAGAGAGCTTTGTATTACGGTCTTAGAGTCGGATGATGATAAGAAATTTTTTCAGAAGGTGCTGAATCGTCAGGTGATAAATTATGTCCAGACAAACACGGGGCAGAGCGGACAGATTCCAAGGGGAAAGCACGGTGTTGACAGAATTATGGAGATGACGGGGGAATCGGAGTTTCGTGTAATTGCAATCTGTGACAGAGATTACGATGAACCGGCGCAAAATGTTCGTTATTTTTATTGTGATGGGTGCAATCTGGAGATGATGCTGCTTGACAATGTGAGATTGATAAGAGAGATTTTGCAGAAATATGATTTAAGTGAGGAGACGATTGGGGAGATTTTACGAAAGCTTGCGCCGTATAGTCTGCTTCGAAAACTTAATGCAGACGACGGACGGGGAATCTCTTTTCGTAAAATCAAAATATTAAGTGCATTCGATGAAAAAAGCGGTATACTGGATATGAAGGAATTGTTTCGTAAAGCGGGGGCCGAAGAGGATATAGATAGTTGTATACAAAAAGCAGATGTGTTGGCGGAGGAAGAATTGAAAGACATTACGAACGGGCATGACGCTTTGAAGGTGTTAGGAGTGATCTGCAAGGACGGAACGAGCACCCTGGGAGAAAAGAAGCTTCGGGGAGAACTGATTGACAATTATAAAAAGGAAGAGTTTGTACAGACAAATTTGTATCATTCATTGGAGAAATATCAAAGCGAGCATCATTTGGCAATCGTGGAAAATGTATGATTTGTTGGAAAGCTGAGGAGAGATATGCTTTTAAATAACAACATTATCTTGGAAATAATAAGAGATCAATTTTGGGATGAGTTGGAGGCGTTCTGCTGGCAGCGTATCTGGAATATGGAGGCGGCAGATCTTGCCTATGATTTTGACAATGATATAGACTATGCAGAGATGGAGGAAATTACATCTCTGAGCTTGGAGGGATATGAAGAGGAAGAAGAAGACGGAGTTCAGTATGTAGATGGAATACTGGAAGTTGTGGCAGTTGCTACCGGATATGCCTACTGGGACGGAGATCATATTCCGGTTGATGGTGCGGAGTTTTTGCTTGGGATTGGCTTCGCATTCGAACTGGAAGAGGGGCGGGCAGATAACCTTGATTTAGAGAATTTATATTGATGCAGAAGCTTGAAGCAGCCCGGTTTCGATAGTATACTAAAGATAGGGAAGGGGAGGAGCATATCCATTATGCAATGCCTATGCGGGTTATGGGATATGATTATGGAACATATAAGAAGCAATATGACAGTAATGCCGGGAAATATAAGACAGCAGAGGGTATGGATGAGGATGAATATCTGTCAAGGATGAGGAAAACGGATAAATTTATTCCGGTAATTACCATAGTGATCTATTATGGTGAGAAGCCCTGGGATGGCGCAACAACGCTTCATGAGATGCTAAATATCAGTGAGGAGATGCTTCAATTTGTGAATGATTATAAGTTGTTGCTTGTAGAGGCAAGAAAGAATAATCTCAAGCTACACAATATGAATAATATAGATTTGTTTAATTTGTTAGAAATTTTATTGGCGAGAGAAGGAACGTTAAGTGAGACAAGGGAAAGGGCTATAGAATATGCAAGAGAGCATAGCGTAGACAAATCTGTAGTTATGACAGTGGCGGGAGCGGCAAATTGTGAAATAGATTATACTGCATTGGAACGAAAGGGAGAGGTTGGTATGTGTACGGTATTTGAAGAATATAAAAAAGAAGGAAGAGAAGAAGGAAGAGAAGAATGAAAATAAAAAGTTGGATGTTAATGCTAATAGCGATGGGGTTTTGTCTT
>CANOCV010000010.1 GCA_947564465.1 uncultured Roseburia sp.
TCTTTAATAGATTTTTTCCTGTCTTCCACATCACACAAATGATAATATGAGCCCAAATTTAAAACAACATCAAAAGTTTCGTCCGCAAATTGTGACAAATTCAAAACATTGCCTTTATAAATTTCCTTTAATTTATCACTATCACTTGCCTTTATGTCTTCCACATTCTTATCAATCAAATCCCCCGCTGTCACATTACAGCCCAAATCTGCAAGTGCAAAAGAATAAATTCCACCGCCCGCGCATGCGTCTAGCACGTCCATTCCCTCTTTACAGTATTTTGTCAGATAATTCATAGTTGTAATATATTCTATCTGACCTGCCTGAGACGTCAAACGCTTGCTTTCATTTATATCCTCCTGATAAAATTTTAGTATCTCACTCATAGATGTATCCTCCTAATCATATTTTCATACAAACATTCTATATCCGTAAAACTATATAAATTAAAATAACTCAATCAATCTGTGCATAATATACAAGTCCTCCCTCTAAAATAGAAGTAGAATCCTTTTCGGAGGTAAATTATGCAGCTTTTACTATCCTTTCTTCTCAGTTTGTCCCTGATTGTTCAGACACCGATTATTTCTCTCACAAGCGAAACTCAAAGCACGGAGAGTACGGAATCTAATACAACAGAAACCACCCGGGATTCCGATACTGCTTCCGATCCGCAAAATCAAACGGAGCTGACGGAAACGCTTGGGATATCGGCGCCGCACGTCGTCCTTATGGAGGCTTCCACCGGAACGATCATTTACGAAAAAGACGCCCACACCAGTCTGCATCCGGCAAGCATCACAAAAATCATGACACTGACACTGATATTTGATGCGCTGGAAAAGGGGACGATTAAGCTTGAAGATGTCGTAACCGTTTCCGAGTACGCCGCAAGCATGGGCGGTTCTCAGGTATTTTTGGAGCCAAATGAAACCCAAACCGTAGAAACTATGATCAAATGCATTTCCATAGCCAGCGCAAACGACGCATGTGTCGCAATGGCAGAGCACATCGCGGGGAGCGAAGCCGCCTTTGTGGAACAGATGAATGCGCGCGCAAAAGATCTCGGAATGACGGATACGCATTTCGTCAATTGCTGCGGTCTCGATACCGACGGCCACATGACAAGCGCATACGACGTTGCGCTTATGTCAAGAGAGCTGACGACAAAGTACCCGCAGATACATAACTATTGTACCATCTGGATGGAAAATATCATCCACAATACGAAGCGAGGCTCCAGTGAGTTCGGACTTACCAATACAAATAAGCTGATTAAACAGTATCCGTATGCCACAGGACTAAAAACGGGCTCCACGGGACTTGCAAAATACTGTGTTTCCGCAACTGCCGAAAAGGACGGCATCGAATTGATCGCCGTCATCATGGCGGCTCCCGATTACAAAGTTCGTTTCTCCGACGCATCTTCACTGTTGAATTACGGCTTTTCATGCTGCCAGGTCTATCAAGATAAAAACGAAGAAGCTCTCCCGCCCGTCGCCGTTAGCGGCGGAATCAAGGATACGGCCGCAGTTCGTTACGAGGGCAGCTTCTCCTACTTAAACACGACAGGCGACGATATCTCCGCCATTAAAAAAGAAATCATTCTGCCTGAGGAAACGAAAGCCCCCATTGAAAAAAACTCTACTGCCGGAAAGGCTGTATATACTTTAAACGGAAAGGAAATCGGCTCCGTAAACATTCTCTATTCCGAAAGCGTGAAAAAAGCAACCTTCAAGGATTATCTGAGCCGCATGTTCCACTATTTCTTTGGCTAAGATATTATAGGAGCGGTGCAATCAATCTTAAAAAGCTCTGCACAAGCCTTATATACCACGGTCTGCTCTCACAGAATTCCAACGTGATTTCCTGGGAACACGCGATGGTATCCAGCATGTCCTCTTTGACCTCTAAAACGGCGGAGGAACGGTACATAAAAACACCGCACTCAAAATGCAGATAGAGACTGCGGTAATCCATGTTAATGCTTCCGACCGTCGCAAGCACATCGTCACAGACAAAGCACTTTGCATGCAGAAACCCCGGCGTATACTGATAGATGCGCACACCGTTTTCAATCAGACGCCGGTAATCTGCCTGTGTCAATAAATATACCAGCTTTTTATCCGGGATTCCCGGCGTGACAATCCTCACATCGACGCCACATTTCGCCGCATTGCATAACATTGTCAGCATTTCATTGTCCACAATCAGATACGGTGTAAAGATATAAATGTAATCCTTTGCCCTATTAATCATGTTCAGATAAACATTTTCACCCGTATTTTCGTGATCCAGCGGCGTATCCCCGTAAGGTTGTACAAATCCGTCCGATACAAAAGCCTCTTTTTGATGTACATGCGGCATAAATTTCTCATATTCCTCCGTGGAACGCACAATGTAATTCCACATTTCCAGAAACATGCAGGTAAAGCTCCAGACCGCCTCACCTTCCAGGCGAATACCCGTATCCTTCCAATATCCGAACCGTTCCACTTCGTTAATGTATTCGTCCGCAAGATTGATACCGCCCGTAAATGCCACCTTGCCGTCCACAACAAAAATTTTCCGGTGATCCCTGTTGTTCATAATAATGGAGAGGATCGGGCGAAACGGATTAAACGCCGCACATTTAATGCCTTTCGCCTGAAGCGCACGGTAGAAGTGAGCCGGCATCGTTGTGATACATCCCATATCATCATAAATCAGCCGGACCTCTACCCCTTCTTTTACCTTCCGCTCTAACACCTCTACCACTTTGTCAAACATTTTACCGGCATCCAATATAAAATACTCCAAAAAAATGTAATGTTCCGCCTGCTCCAATGCCTCTAACATTGCCGGAAACATTTCTTCCCCGCTGCGGTAATATTTTGTCTTTGTATTTTCGTAAACAGGGAACTGCACCCATTTACTGATATAATTGGACTGTGCGAATGCCTGCGCGTCCAGTTCCTTTAGCTTACGCTCCGTTTCCTCTTTTCCTCTCATCAAAGGACATACTTCCTGATGCACCCGATCCATCCGCTCCCTTGTCTTCTTGGTCAGCTCCGAGCGTCCGAACACCAGATAAATAAAAAGCCCGAGTATCGGAAATATGAGTATGATAAACGTCCATGCAAGCTTATAGGACGGATTCATCCATCTGCTGACAATGCGCAGCACAACAAGCGCCGCCAGCACATCGAGAATGATATACATATACTGAGACTGCATCGTAAAGCGCCAAAGAAAATTAAACAGCCAGAAAAACTGAACTGCAATCGCCAAAAAGACGATAAAAACACGGCTGAATATTAGTTTACTGATTTTTTTCATAAACCTTACTTCTTTCTTCTGTATTTCTACTTTTATTTTATCACCTATATTACACGATTTTTCCAGTATACGCAATTGATTCCGGCATTCTATTTTTTCAGCCATGCTAATCCCCCGCAAATATTATCTAAAGCAGGCGTGCTATGTCGATTTTTCCCCATCCTTGTATATTCCGCTCTTTCCCCATATCGACCGCCGTCTCGTAGAGGCGCAGCTTAACCTGCGCGGGCGTCAAATACGGATAACGGTTTAGTAAGAGAGCCACCGCTCCGCTCACCACCGGAGTCGCCATTGAAGTTCCGCTCTTTACCTCATACGCCATCCCCGGAGAGCAGCTTGTAACCCCTGTTCCGGGCGCTACGATCTCCGGCTTTACAATACAGTTCTCCGTAGGACCTCTCCCGCTGTACCCGCGGGTCAATCCCTGACGCTTTATCGGAAGCTTCTCATCATCGCTGCTTCCGACTGTAATAACCGATTTGCACATTCCCGGTATCGTAATGCTGCCGCCCGCCGGACCGTTATTCCCGGCCGCCGCCACTACCACGACTTTGTTGTCCCACACCTCCTCGACCGCTGTAAGAAGCCTGCTTCGCTCTTCTTTCTTCGCTGAATTTAGCATTCCCACTGAAATGTTTAGTATTCGTATTCCGTATTTTTCCCGGTTATTTATCACCCATTTCAAGGCCGACAAGACCTGGCGTGTATTCCCGTTTCCCATTCGGTCAAGCACCTTTAACATAATAATATTACACCCCGGCGCCACTCCCATGTACTTCCCGCAGCTTACAAAACCGCTTCCTCCTATAATTCCCGAAACGTGTGTTCCGTGTCCGTTATCATCGTATAACGTCTTCTTCCTTGAAGTAAAATCTAAAAACGCAATAATTCTATTGTCAAAGTCCGGATGACTCACAATGCCGGTATCCATTACCACTACTGTTATCCCCGAACCGGTATATCCCCGTTTATGCGCATAATCCGCATGTATAATCTCCCTGACCCGTTCCATGAAAATTCTCTTTTATTTTATGATATAAAAAAAGGACTGCAAGTGTTACTGCAGCCCTTCTGTACCCAAAACTATTCTCTTATCTATTCTGCGGGACATCCTTAATGGAAAAACTGATTCTTCCCATCTTATCCTTCCCCATACAGATACATGTCACGGTATCTCCAAGTGTCAGGACATCCTCCACGCGGTTAATTCTCTCTTTGGCAATTCTTGAGATATGAACCATGCCCTCTTTGCCCGGCGCAAACTCGATAAATGCCCCAAATTCCTTGATGCTTACAACCTTTCCTGTCAGGATCTGGCCCTCCTCAAAGTCTGTCGTTATAATACGGACCATCTCAGAGGCCTTGTCCATCATCTCTTTGTCCGTACCGCAGATACTCACCGCACCTTCATCGGAAATATCAATTTTTACACCGGTACGCTCTATAATCTCATTGATGGTTTTTCCTCTCTGTCCAACGACATCACCGATCTTGGCCGGATCAATCATAAGCTGGAAAATCTTCGGCGCATACTGTCCGACCTCCGCTCTCGGCTTATCAATCGCCTTCGACATTACCTCGTCCATAATGTAAAGTCTTGCCTCTCTCGTTCTTCTGATTGCTTCCTCCACAATAGGCCTGGTAAGTCCGTGAATTTTGATATCCATCTGGATGGCCGTAATTCCGTCATGCGTACCCGTAACTTTAAAATCCATATCTCCAAAGAAATCTTCCAGTCCCTGAATATCTGTCAGAACCAGATAATCGTCATCCGTTTCTCCGGTTACAAGTCCGCAGGAAATTCCCGCAACCATCTTTTTGATCGGCACGCCTGCCGCCATAAGCGCCATACAGGAGGCGCAAGTCGACGCCATAGAGGTTGAACCGTTAGACTCAAAGGTCTCGGATACGGCCCGGATTGCATACGGAAATTCCTCTTCTGTCGGAAGCACAGGTACCAATGCCTTTTCCGCAAGCGCTCCGTGTCCGATCTCACGGCGTCCCGGCCCTCTTGACGGCTTTGTCTCCCCGACGGAGTAAGACGGGAAGTTATAGTGGTGCATGTAACGCTTAGAAGTAATATTTTCATCCAGACCGTCAACTCTCTGCATCTCGGACAACGGCGCCAGTGTCACCACATCGCAAATCTGTGTCTGTCCCCTGGTAAACATTGCAGAACCGTGTACTCGCGGAATCAAATCAATCTCTGCCGCCAGCGGACGAATCTGATCAATCGCGCGGCCGTCCGGACGCTTGTGATCTTTTAATATCATCTTACGGACCGTCTTCTTCTGATACTGGTATACCGCTTCGCCTAAAATCGCAAGCCAATCTTCACGCTCCGCAAATGCCTCCTCGAACTTCTCGGTGATCTTGCGGATATTTTCCTCACGCTCCTGCTTCTCGTCCGTAAAAACCGCTTCCTCCATCTGCTCAGGCGTCACGATATTTTTCATCTCGTCAAACATTTCCTGCGGAATCGCACAGCTCTCATAAGTATGCTTCGGCTTTCCGACTTCGGCAACAATCTTGTTAATAAATGCATTGATCGTCTGATTGATATCGTGAGCCATATAAATGGCCTCTAACATTTTTTCCTCCGGAATTTCATTTGCTCCGGCCTCAATCATAATCACCTTTTCCATGGTAGACGCCACGGTCAGCTGTAAATCACCGTTATTCCAGACATCCTGAGACGGGTTTACCACAAATTTTCCGTTCTCCATACCAATCTGCGTCATTGCACACGGCCCGTCAAACGGTATGTCCGAGATACAGGTGGAAATAGCGGCTCCAAGCATTGCTACCACTTCCGGGCGGCACTCCGGGTCAACGCTCATAACCATGTTATTTAAGGTCACATCGTTCCGGTAATCTTTCGGAAACAGAGGACGCATCGGGCGGTCAATTACACGCGAGGTAAGAATTGCATTCTCGGATGCCTTGCCTTCTCTTTTATTAAAACCTCCCGGAATTTTTCCCACTGCATACAGTTTTTCTTCGTACTCTACACTTAACGGAAAGAAATCAATTCCCTCTCTCGGCTTTTCGGAAGCTGTCGCCGTCGATAATACTGTCGTGTCGCCATAGTGCATAAATGCACAGCCGTTTGCCTGCTTCCCGACTCTTCCCACATCTACGGTGAGCGTTCTTCCCGCAAGCTCCATTGAATAACTTTGATACATATTTCATTCTCCTTTATTTTGTCCCATTACACAAAATAGAGCGGATAACTCCGCTCTATTCCTATACGGTTTTCTACCGAAAACTACTTTCTTAAACCTAAGCGCTCAATCAAAGTACGATAACGCTCAATATCAGACTTCTTTAAGTAAGCCAGCAATCCGCGTCTCTGTCCAACCATCTTTAAAAGTCCTCTTCTGGAATGATGATCCTTCTGATTTACTTTTAAATGCTCGGTCAGCTCATTGATTCTTGCCGTTAAAAGAGCAATCTGAACCTCCGGTGAACCTGTGTCTCCCGGTGTTCTTCCATACTCAGTGATAATTGCCTGCTTCTTTTCCTTTGCTAACATGGTACTTCCTCCTTCTTATTATAAACGCCCTAAATGTATGATATCCAGCAAAGGTCGGAGTGTCCGTCTACCGAACATGGGCTTATTTCATACTTGCAAAGTATAACATAGATATTACGCTTTGTAAACTGTTTTCTAAAATTGCTTAATTGCTCAGCACGCGTACAACCTTCACCGGGCTGCGGTAAAAGGCATTGGATATCTTGATTCCGGTAGTCGGCGAGCTTGCATGGACAATCTGACCGTTGCCGATATAAATTGCCACGTGATTGATCCCTCTTCCGCTGCCGTAGAAGAATAAATCTCCCGGCTGTGCCTCAGAAGCATTTACGGAAGTACCGCATCCTGCCTGCGCTCTTGAAGAGTGCGGCAGATATACCCCGTAATTTGCAAATACGGATAAGACAAACCCCGAACAATCCGCTCCTCTTGTCAGACTTGTGCCGCCCCATACATACGGGTTGCCGACAAACTGCGTCGCATACGAAACCAGCGATACCCGCACATCAGATACACCCTGCCCGTACTTTAACTCCGTCATAGTCTGCGCCTTCGGAAGCTGTGTCGATAACTCGACATAATCTTTGCTCACATAACCTTCGTTGCCGTCAAGATCAATTTTGACCCATCCGTCATATTCCTCTAATACATGAAGCTCCTCCCCCTGCGGCATCAGCGCGAGTATGGAGCATTCCGTGTTCATCTCCTCACGTACATTCAAAGTCTCCGTTGTTACGGTCGCCACGGTGGTCATAATCTCTGAAGCTTTCTCTCTTGCCGCGCTGCCTGTGAAGAGATATTCACCCTTTACATATCCGGTTACTTTTCCTGACTGAATCTTGTACCAGTCCCCGTTCTCCTCTAATATCTCACAGCCCGCATCCTTTTGCAGCTTGCCGACAAGCTCTGCCGCCTCGTCTGCTTCCTCTCTTACATTCAAATTACTCTCGACATTGGCAATTCCAAGATTGCTGTAACCACATATTGTGGTATCTTCTGTCTGTCCCGTCTGTGTCATTGCCGCATCCACTCCGCTGACCTGTATCGCTTGGGACATATCCATGTAGGAATGTATTACAGAAAAAACACCTGAACTTACCTCCTGAGCATATACCGGTACCTTAGGACTATTTAGTATCACACTGCAGGCAAATAGAAAGCCCGCTGCTTTTGCTAATTTCATTTTCATGGGAAAACCTCCTGCATCTTCACCCTGATTACGAACTTTTTCCTTTTTGTTTACATATTAGCAATTATAATCATATCTTTTTACGTTGTCAACACATTTGTGTAATAATTATGTAACATTTCGATTTATTTTATTCATCCGTCTCCTCCGGATCGTTTTGCAGGATGGAAAATGCAATATTGGTCGCATGATCGGCGACACGCTCTAACCCTGTGACGATATCGGTAAATATCACCCCTGCCTCCGGCGAACATTTCCCCTTGGCCATACGGCGGATATGAGATTTTTGAAGCTCGCGCTCCATATCGTCGATTTCGTTTTCCAGCATTAGAATTGATTCCTGATAAGTTTCATCCATGGTCTCAAACATTTTCAACGCTTCCCCGATAATTTTCGATACCTTATCATACATTTCCTGCAGCTCTTTATTCCCCTTTTTTGTAAAGGACAGGGAATCTTCCTGCTTCTGAACCGCAGCGTCCGCAATATTCTCCGCATGATCTCCGATTCTTTCGATATCGTTTACTACATGAAACAGACCGCCGATCCTCGAGGCATCCGATACCGGAAGCTCAAGCTGATTGATTTTCACAAGATAATCCGTAATCTCCTTACACAAAAAATCAATCTCTTTCTCACGCTCATAGACCATGGCGATCTTCTCCTCGTTTCCCGTAAAAAACGCTTCCATCGCCCTGCACAAATTTTCCCGCGCAATTCTTCCCATGCGCTCAATTTCCTGAATCGTCTCAAGGACAACCGTGGCCGGTGTAAACACCTTTTTCATTCCGATATATTTTAAAGAAAAGCCTTTCACTGCCTCGTCCTCACCCGGAACCAGCCTGTATGTGAGTGCGACAAACTGTTTCGTAAACGGAAGAAATACAACTGTCTGGAATACTTTAAAGAATGTATCCGCATTTGCGACGCATCTTCCGACATTCCCACCCGATACGGTTGTAATTGCCTCTAAGAAGGCATCCATTCCAAATATGAGAAGCACTCCTATGATAATCATACCGAACACGTTGAACATTACATGAATCAACGCGGCCCGCTTCGCCTCTTTTTTGCCGCTTAAGCTGGCAAGCACTGCCGGCGTACAGGAGCCGATGTTACACCCTAACACAAAATAGAAACAGACATCCAGCCCTATAAGCCCCTGATTTGCCATCAAAAGGAGAATGCTGACCGTTACGGAGGAGCTTTGTACAATCACTGTAATAAGAAGACCTGTTAAGATTGCAATAAACGGATTTGTCAGGCCCGCCAGCGCACGGATCACCGTGTCGTACTCCCTTAAATCGGCCATCGCTTCAGACATCATGCTGATTCCCATAAACAAGGCTCCGAATCCCAGCACCGCTTCTCCGATTTTCTTTATCATCGGTTTTTTGCCAAACATAACAAACAAAGCGCCAATAAAGAGGATTACAGGTGCGATTGCCGTAAGGTCGAATGCGACGAGCTGTGAAGTGATCGTTGTACCGATATTCGCGCCAAAAATAATGCCGACCGACTGTGACAGAGACATAAGTCCTGAATTTACAAAGCTTACAACCATTACGGTAGTTGCCCCCGAGGACTGTATCACTGCTGTGAACAGCGCACCAAAAACGACTGCTATCAGCTTGTTTTTGGTCATGGCATCCAAAATGCCCCGCAGCTTTGCCCCGGCCGCCTTCTGAAGCCCCTGGCTCATAAAATTCATCCCAAAAAGAAACAGTCCCAATCCACCCATCAATGTAAATAATAATTTCATGTTTTCTCCTTTAGTGAAGTTCAAAGAATTTTCTTGCGAATACGATATCTTCCTGCATCTGCGTCGTTAACTCCTCCAAAGAGGCAAATTTATATTCCGGACGCACTCGTTTTAAAAATTCTATTTTAACCTGACTGCCGTATATATTTCTGTTAAAATCAAAAATATGGGTCTCCACCCCGATCGGATTTACACCTTCTATCGTAGGCTTACACCCTACATTCGAAATACCCTGATAGGTATTTTGCCCCACTGTGGTCTCTGTGATATACACCCCGTTTGGCGGCAGAAGCTTGTCCGGCGGTGGCAAAAGATTTATGGTCGGAAATCCGAGAATGGGGCCTCCCATATGCTTTCCGTGCTCCACAATTCCCTGTACAAAAAAAGCATAACCAAGCAGGCCGTTCGCCTTCTCAATATTCCCTGCCGATATCATTTCCCGAATATAGGTACTGCTGATATCCCTTCCGCCATCCCGCATTTTCTCCATAATGGCAGCCTCATAGCCAAGCTCCTTGGCATATTCTAAAAGCGTGCGATATGTACCTGCGCGTTTGTGTCCGAATTGAAAATCTCTGCCCGCAACCATACATTTTACGTTCAGCTCCTTTACGATTTTTTGGAGAAAATCCTGGGGACTCATGTGCATAATATCGGTTGTAAACGGACATTCAATCAGATAATCCACTCCAATATGCTCAAACACATGCATTTTCTCCTCATTCGTCGTAATCAGCTTATATGTCTTCTGCCCCGTCAAGCTCTTAGGCGGGATATCAAAAGTAAAGACTACGGTCGCAAGTCCCGTCTTTTTCTTCCCGAACATGTAATTCATTAAAAGCTCATGTCCCCGGTGCAGGCCGTCAAATTTCCCGAATGAAATCACCGTAGGTTCTTCGATATGAAATTCTGTCATCCCTCTTATATATTTCATGATATGTGATACGTTTTCCTCGTTTTACATAAATATTTTTATCGGCTTTAGTGCAGCTTCCGTTTCAAGATACTCATAAATTCCGACAAACCGCTCCGCCTCGTCATACACCCGAACCTTCCCTTTTTCGCACTCTTTTGGAAAACGGCTGCAAAAACCGACCGAAAGCCTGTTGCCGTTATATAACTGCTTTTCAAATTGTTTTTTGACTGTAACGCGCGGATATTGCATAAAAACGGAATCAATCGGCATAAGATATTCCCCTATGCGTCCCTCCCTTGCGGCAAGCTCAATTTCCGCAAGCTTATGGGCCTTAGACAAAGGAAAATCCGCAACTTTTGTCCGCAGCAGCGACTCCATGCATCCGCCGCATGAGAGCTTTTCCCCGATATCCTGGCATAATGTGCGGATATACGTCCCTTTGGAGCATTTCACACGAAGCTTTATGCGCGGCAAATCCATCTCTAATATCTCAATTCCATAAATAAAAACTTCCCTGGGCTTTCGTTCTATCTCGGTTCCCGCTCTCGCAAGATCGCAAAGCTTTTTTCCGTTCACCTTCAGCGCAGAATACATAGGCGGAATCTGGCTGTATGGACCGACAAAGCTTTCAATTGCCCCTCTCGCCTCTTCCTCCGAAACGGATACCGGCAGCTCCCTCAAAATTTCCCCCGTCATATCTTGCGTATCCGTTGTGATACCAAGCAGCAATACCGCCTCATACTCTTTGTCCTTATCGGTAAGCAGGGAACATACCTTTGTAGCTCTCCCGACGCAGACAGGAAGCACACCCTGCGCTTTGGGATCAAGTGTTCCGGTGTGCCCAATCTTTTTCTGTTTTAAGATCCCCCGCAGTTTTGCGACTACATCAAAGGAGGTATAGTCTTCTTCTTTGTATATATTCAGTATTCCATTCATCATCTTCTATAATTGTTTGGCCACTTCTATGAGTACCATCTGTATAATCTCTTCCGGCGTTCCCTTCATGGTGGCTCCCGCCGCCCGCACATGTCCGCCGCCGCCGAATCCCACAAGAATTTTGGCGACATCTACAATTCCGTTGGAGCGCATGCTCACCTTATAATCGCCCTCCGGCGTCTCATAGAGGAAAATTGCAGCCTCCACATCTTTTGTCACCCGCAGCTGCTGTACAATCCCCTCTAAATGTTTTGGTTCCACCTCAAACGCCTGCATCTCTTTTCCTGTAACTACCGTCGCAATACATTTTCCATCCAGATACAGCTTTGCGTCCACAAGCGCCTGCCCTAAAATTCGGTTCTGCGGAAATGTCTTTTTATAAAATGTGTCATCCACAATCCTCGTAAAATCAATTCCAAGCTCCATCAATTTTCCCGCGATATTCATCGTCTTTGCAGATGTGCAGGAATACTGGAAAACCCCTGTGTCATGGACAATTCCGACGTAAATACATTCTGCAATATCCTTTGTCAGCTTTTCTTCCTCTAATACCTGAAATACCAGCTCGCTTGTAGAGCTTGCCTCCGGAAAAATATAGTTTATATCCGCAAAGCTTTGGTTACTGATATGGTGGTCTATGCATATTGTCTTTTCTGCCGTCTCAAAATATTTAGAAGCAAAGCCAAGACGCCCTATATCACCACAGTCCATCACTAAAAACAAATCGTATTTTTTATCTTCCTCACAAGAATTTATAATCTCATCGGAGCTTTTCAAGAATTTAAAAATATTCGGTATCGGCTCTAAATACAATGCCGCCTCTGTCTGCGGAAAATACGTCTTGATATAATTATACACTGCCAATGTAGAGCCTACGCAGTCTCCGTCAGGCTTCACATGGCCCGCAATTCCTATTGATTTTACGTTTTGAAGATATGTCTCTAATTTCATGCTTCATCTCCGTCTTTGTTTGTTACCGCATCTATCATTTTTGACATATTGACGCCATATTCGATGGACTGATCCAATATAAAGCGGATCTGCGGTGTGTTGCGGAGATTGATGTTTCTGGCCAGTTCTCTTCTGATATATCCCTCCGCACTCCGCAAGCCCTCAATCGTATCCTTTCTGGATTGTTCGTCTCCCAATACGCTGATAAACGCCTTGCATGTTTTCAAATCCGGCGCCACCTCTACCGCAACGACGCTTGTCATCGGATTGATGCGCGGGTCCTTGATATCACCGCGGATAATGTTGGAAAGCTCCCGCAGGACCTCTCCGTTTACCCGCATATTTTTTGTACTGTTTTTTCGCATAGCTTTGTCTCCTTCACTCCGTTGGACAAAGTATTCGCTTCTGACAACCGCTTATCTTGCGACTTCGACCATCTTGTAAGCTTCTACCTGATCCAATTCTGCAATATCATTAAATCCCTCGAAAACAAGACCGCATTCATAACCGGCTTTTACTTCCTTCACATCATCCTTAAATCTCTTTAAGGATGCAAGATCACCTTCAAATATCTGGTTCCCTTCCCTTGAAATACGTATCTTGCAGCCACGTTCAAATGTACCGTCAAGGACATAGGAACCTGCTATATTACCGACACCGGACGCTTTAAAGATCTGGCGCACTTCCGCATGACCAAGTACTTTCTCCTCAAATACAGGATCAAGCATTCCCTTCATGGCTGCCTCCACATCCTCGATTGCGTTGTAAATCACCTTATACAGACGAATATCAACGCCCTCATTATCCGCCGTATTCTTAGCCGTCGGATCCGGACGGACATTAAAACCAATAATAATTGCATTGGAAGCGGATGCCAAAATAACATCGGATTCGTTGATTGCACCAACGCCGCCATGAATAATCTTTACGACAACCTCTTCGTTGGAGAGCTTTATCAAACTCTGTTTGACGGCCTCCACGGAGCCCTGTACATCCGCCTTTACAATAATATCCAATTCCTTTACATTGCCGGACTGAATCTGTGAAAACAGATCGTCCAATGACATGCGTGATCTCGTTTCCTCTAACAGTTTTTCCTTTCCTTCGGAAATATATGTCTCCGCAAAATTTCTCGCGTCTTTTTCTGTCTCACAGGCAACAAATGTCTCTCCCGCATCCGGCACGCTGGAAAGTCCAAGAATCTCTACCGGCGTAGACGGACCCGCCTCCTTCAGCCGACGTCCCTTATCGTCGATCATCGCGCGCACCTTACCATAGGCGCTGCCGCAGGCGATCGGTTCGCCTACCTTAAGCGTTCCCTTCTGTACAAGCACCGTCGCAACGGCTCCACGCCCTTTGTCGAGCTGCGCCTCGATAATCACGCCTCGCGCCTGACGGTTCGGATTTGCCTTTAACTCACTTACTTCTGCCGTCAAAAGAATCATTTCCAACAGGCTGTCAATTCCTTCCTGCGTATGTGCGGACACCGGAACAAAAATCGTACTTCCACCCCAGTCCTCCGGAATCAGTTCATACTCTGACAGCTCCTGCTTCACACGGTCAATATTGGCGTTCGGTTTATCAATTTTGTTAATCGCAACAATAATTTCAATCCCCGCCGCCTTCGCATGATTGATTGCCTCCACGGTCTGCGGCATCACTCCGTCGTCTGCAGCTACCACAAGGATTGCGATATCGGTGGATTTCGCACCGCGCATTCGCATTGCCGTAAATGCTTCATGGCCTGGTGTATCTAAAAATGTAATCTTCTGTCCGTTAATGCTTACTACATATGCACCGATATGCTGCGTGATTCCGCCCGCTTCGCGGTCTGTCACATTTGTATTGCGGATCGCATCAAGAAGCGATGTCTTACCATGATCGACATGACCCATAACGCAGACTACCGGCGGTCTTGAAAGCAGCGTGCTCTCATCCTCCTCTTCCTCCTTTAACAGCTCTGCGATTACGTCAATTTTCTCCTCAGGCTCTGCAATACAATTAAATTCCAATGCAATTTCCTCGGCATTCTCGTAATCAATCTCCTGATTCACTGTCACCATCTGCCCTTTCAAAAAGAGCTTTTTCACAATTACGGAGGCCTGAACCTTCATCTTATCCGCAAGCTCTTTGATTGTCATATACTCCGGCAGCGTAATGGTACGAATCGTATCTTCCTCTTTTGCCTGCTGCGGCTGTGGCTGCGGTTTCTTTTTCTTTCCGCCGTTTTTCTCAAGATTCATGTATCGCTCCTGCTTTTTGCTTCCAAGCTTATCATAATCCTGATTTTTGTTTTTACGGTTGTCTCTGTCTCTGTTCTCCCTGCTCTCCTTTGTGCGCAGCTCCTCCGGTGACGCTTTGATCGCATCTTTATTAAAACGGTTGATCTCCTGGTCTAGCTTTCTTCCATGTTCCTTCGGGCGATTCGAACTGCCGTCACGGCCGCCTTGACCGCCCTGTCCATAAGGCGCACCCTGCCTGGAATTTTGGCGATTTTTTTGATTATTCCTATCATAATTTCCAAAACGCGCTCCTCTCTCTCCCTGTGTACGGCCTCCGTAAGAACGGCCGCCCTGGGAACGGCTGCCGTTTCCGCCCCCCTGCTCCGCACGTCTTGCTTCCGCCGCTCTTGCCTGTGCTGCCACACGTTCGGCCACAGTCTTGGCACTGATTACCTGACGCTCCGGAACAACCTGCTTGATATGTGTAATCGGCTGCTTTTTTGGTTCCGGCTTCGGCTCCTGTACTTCCTTTGCCTGCAGAGACTGCGCCTGTACCTTCGGCTGCTGTACCTCCTGCCGAACCTGCTCCGTCTCCTGATTAACCTGCTTTGCTTCCTGTCTGATCTGCTGTTCCTGCGGTGATTTTACGGACTGCTGCGGACGCTTCTCGGCCGGCGCCCCCTGACGCTGCGGCTGTTTTGCCTGCTGTATGCGATGCCCCTGATTTCTTCCGCCGCTTGGGCGCTCACCTGCATTTGTGTGATATCCCTGTCTCTTTCCGCCCATCTGCTTACTATTCTGCGGATTGAAAACAGCCGAGATACTTGCTTTCTTTTTCGGTCTTTCCGGTTCCGTCTTTGCGGGATGTGCCGCCTCCTTTTTCTCAGGCTGCTTTACCGGCTTTTTTTCCGGCGCCTTCGGCTGCTTTGTTTCTTTTTTTGCCGGTTTATCCGCCTCCTTATTCAGCTTTTCCCTCACCAGATTCTGTGCATCCTCCTCAATTCCGTTTGACGATGTTTTTACTTCATATTCTGTCCCTTTTAGTATATTTAATACCTCTTTGGAATCTATACCCAATTCCTTTGCGAGCTCATGTACTCTCATTTTTCCCATATATCTATTCCCTCCGTTATTCAGTTGTTATCAATTCAAAATGCTTTATCAATGATTTTGCTAATCCTTCGTTTGTCACCGCAAGCGAGGCCCGCAATTCTTTGCCAATGCTATGTCCAAGTGAACTCTTATCGGCATATATAAAATGCGGTACTTTATAATACACGCACATATCAGAAAAATTCTTTTTTGTATTTTCGGAAGCATCCCCTGCTACAATTACAAGATATGCCTTTCCCTCTTTTACCGATTTTTCCGTCTGAAATTCTCCGCTCAAAACGTTCCCCGCTTTTGCGCAAATTCCCAAAAGCGATAATACTTTATCTTGTCTCAAGCTTTTCCATCTCCTTTTTTAACTCCTCGTAAATCTCCTTTTGAATCTCTATTTTAAAGGAACGCGACAAGCCTTTCGATTTTTCCGCTTTTGCAAGGCACTCGCTGCTCGCGCAGATATAAGCGCCCCGCCCGTTTTTTCTGCCGGTATCATCTAAAAGAATCTCATTTTCGGCTGTCTTAACGATACGAATCAATTCCTTCTTTGGCTTCATTTCCCCGCACCCCACACACTGACGCATGGGTACTTTCCTACTCGTCGCCATCTATATTCTCACCAGCCTCCGCATCATTTTCTATATATTCCCCGGAAGCTTCCGATTCACCCTCTAAGTATTCCTCCTCCCCGTACTCTGCTTCCTCGTATTCTGCTTCCTCGTATTCTGCTTCCTCGTATTCTTCGTCGAAATATTCGCCGTCCTCGTCATACTCATCGTAATCCTCGTAATCATTTTCATAATCCATAAACTCACCGGATTCTCTCGCCTGTGTCTCGCTCTTAATATCAATCTTAAATCCTGTCAGGCGGGCCGCAAGACGTGCATTCTGCCCTTCCTTGCCGATTGCCAGCGACAGCTGATAATCCGGCACGACAACTTTTGCCGTCTTTTCTTCCCCGTCTGCAATAACCGAAATTACTTTTGCAGGACTTAATGCATTTTCAATCAACATTGCAGGGTTTTCATTCCAATTGATGATATCAATCTTCTCTCCTCGGAGCTCATTGACAATCGCGTTTACCCTTGCACCGTTCATGCCGACGCACGCCCCCACCGGATCTACATCCGGATCATTCGACCAGACGGCAATCTTCGTTCTGCTCCCTGCCTCTCTTGCAATGCTCTTAATTTCTACAATTCCCTCTTTCACCTCGGCCACCTCTGACTCAAACAGTCGCTTTACAAGCTCCGGATGTGTACGGGAAACTAATATCTTTGGACCTTTCGGCGTAGATTTCACCTCCAGTATATACAGCTTAATTCGCTCCGTCGGTTGGAACACCTCGCCCTTAACCTGCTCGTTTTCTGTCAGCATTGCATCTACCTTGCCGAGATTTATCGATACATTTCTGCCGACATAGCGTTGCACGATACCTGTGACAATATCCTTTTCCATACTGTAATACTGGCTGAAAAGAACCTTGCGCTCCTCCTCGCGAATTTTCTGAAGGATCACATTCTTTGCATTCTGGGTTGCAATACGTCCGAATTCTTTTGACTTCACTTCAATATTTACAATATCCCCCAGTTTGTATGTGGAATCTATCATCTGCGCATTTGCAAGTGATATCTCCATGCAGTCGTCCTCTACCTGCTCTACAACCGTCTTCTCCGCAAACACATGGAACTCACACGTTGTCGGATCAATATTCACTTTTATATTGTCGGATTTGCCGAAGTGGTTTTTACATGCCGTAATCAATGAATTTTCAATCGCCTCAAGCAATGTATCCTTGCTGATGTTCTTTTCCTGCTCCAAAATTGTCAACGCCTCTAACAATTCGTTATTCATTTCTTTTTCCTCCTGATTTAAAAGTCAAATGCAAGACGGATCAATGCGATATCTTTTTTTTCAAATACAATATCTTCTCCGTCCTCGTCTTCTATCGTCACGGTTGTATCGTCATATGCTTTTAAGATTCCATAAAACTCTTTTTCCCGGTTAATAGCGCGGTACGTGCGAATCTCTAATTTTTTCCCCATAGAACGAACATAATCTTTTTCCTTCTTCAAGGGCCTTCCCAATCCCGGCGAACTGACTTCAAATATATACGAGCCGTCAATATAATCTTCTATGTCCAGAATCTCATTCATCTCTCTGGCCACCAGCTCACAGTCATTGACGGTTATTCCCCCCTCTTTGTCAATGTAAGCGCGCAGATACCACTCTGTTCCTTCCTTTACATATTCTACATCCACAAGCTCAAACCGGTTTTTTTCCAATATTGGCATAAGCAATTCCTCAGTCCGCTGCTCATAGGACTCTCTTCTTGACATACAACCACCTTTCTTTTTCTCTCCCGCCTTTACGTATGCGGTAAATTTTCTTCTCCTGAACGTGAATTGAGAGCGGACATATGCCCACTCTCAGTCTAATTAATTATGTTATCTTAATTAGATTACCACTTTATATCATTGATTGCAAGCGGTTTTTTCCTTTTTTTCATATTTTTAGCAATTACCCGCAACAGTTCAGACAAGCCGCCCTGTTACGAATAATTACAAAAATTTTCATTTTTTTCAAAAAAGGGCTTGCTTTTTTTTATACTTTATGGTAATCTTATAAACGGTTCGTTGGTCAAGCGGTCAAGACGCCGCCCTCTCACGGCGGAAACACGGGTTCGATTCCCGTACGGACTGTTCAGTATTTTAATAATATACTGACTATGGTTCATTGGTCAAGCGGTTAAGACGCCGCCCTCTCACGGCGGAAACAGGGGTTCGATTCCCCTATGAACTGTTCGTTATAATTTTATAACAGCCCAACCCGAAAGCACCGTAATATTACGGTGCTTTTTATTAATCTCCTATTCATTTTATATCAAGTCCTAAATTTTATTGCTGATATTCAAATGCGCCAACATCAATAATATTTACAACCCTATCGTGATTGGCAATATCATAGAGCTTCCCCATATACGGAATTACATCAGAATTTCCAATATCAATGCCGTAAGAGCCTGTATTCAGACTATAATCTTCTCGAAACTTTGGTTTCCCAAAAGTATCTGTTC
This sequence comes from uncultured Roseburia sp., assembly GCA_947564465.1. Lineage (GTDB taxonomy): Bacteria > Bacillota > Clostridia > Lachnospirales > Lachnospiraceae > Roseburia_C. The sequence goes on from CANOCV010000010.1 coordinate 19,010, forward strand.
CTCCGGTCTGTGCAATAAACGCACTCATTCCCCGTTTACTTTCCCCTGCAAATTCAAAATTAATTTTATTCTCTCCCAAAGGACTGTAAAATATATTGTTTGCAAAGGTTACATTCCTCACATAACTGCCCGGCAAATCCCCGGCAATCATCGGATACTGAGCGCTCTCTTTATACACAATATTATTCCTCACATCTATGCCATCACACTTTACAAAACAAAGCTCTCCATTGTATCCACCGTCGCCCGAACCGTTATTAACAATGGTATTATTGTATATTTTGGTATTCTTTACATATCCTGTTTTTTGTGCATCGTATCCCCCTACCCGTATCCCACCGGAAGAATTATTATAAACAAGGTTATTTCTAACAATTATATTTGTAACGGGATAATCTTCCTGCAATTCTTCTGCACCCACTTCTATGCCATACATATTATCATGTACTTTGTTGTTTTCAAGAACGATGTCTCTTGCGCCATCTACATATAAACCTGCGCACTCTGCATAGCTGCAAATAGAACCGTAAATTTCATTTCCGGCTGCCACACTGTATCTCGGCTGATCTAATGCTTTCACAGAACAGTATCCGTCATTTCCGTAAAAATCAATGCCGATATTTGTATTATTGTACACAGTGTTATTTATGATATTTATATATTCCGCGTTCCCCGCGACGGATACCGCCTCACACCATCCTGTTATATTTCCATATACTTTGTTTCCTTCTATGCAAATATTGCTAATGGCCTGTTCCTCTGTATTACCTGAGCCGTAGCATAAAATAGCATTCGCTTCACCGCCTTCATTCTCTCCGGGCTCTGTGGTGCAAATGTTATGTATCTTGTTATTTCTTATAATAATATGATTTTCATTGGCGTCTAAAAGTATGCCGTATGCCTGTTTCGCAGTAAATCCTCCAATTTCAAGCCCCTCTATTTTGATATAATTATTTCCGTCAAGGCTCAGAATTGCTCCGCTCTCCCCTTTACGCATAGTGAGATACGGATTTTCTCCCGGATAATTTCTAAGCGTAACATAACCGCCTTCTTTTCCGGATGAACGAAATGTATTGCAGGCCGTATAAGTTCCTTCTCTTACATAGATCGTTTGTCCCGCCTCCACTGTATTCAACGCCTTCTGAATTGTCCGAAATGGTGACCTGTCGCTTCCGGAATTGCTGTCACTTCCGTTGACGGAAACATAGATTGCATCCGGCACGATAGTATCATTGCCGTTTTTTAATATTTCCTGCTTAAAACCGTCGTCACCATAAAGCGATATCTTTTCTTTTTGCATTGCAGTTTCTGTGACTTCCGGTACGGGCTGTCGATTCTCTGTCTCTGTTTTTATAGCTTTTACCCGCTTTTTCACCGCCAAACGAATGATCTTACTCTGTGTTTTGTTTTTTCGCACAGTAACCTTTATTTTACAGGTTCCCTTTTTCTTTGCCGTAATTTTCCCGTTGCGGCCGACCTTTGCGACCTTTTTATTGCTGGATGTAAATTTCAACTTTTTTGCAGAAATATTACTTTTTATGCGGAATGTATCCCCTGCATACATGGTCATCTTTCTGTTTTTTACGTTTTTCAAGCGAAATTTTGCCGCACCCTGACTCTGCACCGGAAGCATCACAATTACCATCACTATTATCAGTGACAGCAGCATTAATTTTTTTCCTTTTCTCAAAATTATTCTCTCCTAAATCTATTTTTTCATAGATTTATTTTAACACAAGGTTTAACGAAACACCACCGCAACCTTTTTCTTTAAAGTATGGTTTGTTTAAAGATTTCCATTCGCCGGATTGTCCAGGCAAATACCGTTTTCATCAAATCGGGAGCCATGGCAGGGACAATCCCAGGAATGCTCCTCGCGATTCCATTTTAAGGCACAGCCAAGATGCGGACAGCGCTTTTTCGATATGGTAAGCAGATTCACGACCGCCTCCCACCCATTACACAAAAGCTGCGGCTTTATCATACTCCGTGACGGGAGAAATACTTTGGCGTAGGGATTTTCCTTTTCCGTCACCAGATCCGTCAAAATCATCGCCGCCGCCATTGACGATGTCATTCCCCATTTATTGAACCCTGATGCCACGAAGCATCCCGGCATATGCTTGGAATACACACCGATGTATGGAATTTTATCTAAACTCATACAATCCTGCGTCGCCCAACAATACCTCTCGTCAGAGGATGGGTAATACTTTTGGGCCGCATCACGAAGCTCGCCAAAGCCTCCCCCTGATTTTCCGGTTCTGTGTCCGCCTCCGCCAAGCAAAAGATATTTTCCATAATTGCGAAAGGACATCCCTGTTTTCGCCTCATCCACATACATACCGTCAACTTGCGCGGCATTTTCAAGCGCAATCGCATAAGAACGATGCTGGTACATTTTCAGAAAATACATGCCATGCTTATTATCAATGGGAAAATGTGTCGTAAAGATAAGTTTTTGGAAGTGAATACTGCCGTTCTCCGTCACTGCGGTATTTTCAGACAGCTCTTTTACAAATGTATTCTCGTAGATTTTTAAGCCCCGCGCAATGTTGGAAACAAATTTCAACGGATGGAACTGCGCCTGATTTTCGATTCCAATCGCCCCGGCAATGGGAAACGGAAGATCTGCCGTCTCACGGAATTTGGCGTCAAGGCCGATTTGGCGCAGTGCGTCCGCCTCCTTTTCCAGCTTTCTTCTGTTATCTAAAGAATAGACATAGGCTGTTTTTGTCTCAAAATCACAGTCTATGCCTTCACAAAGTCCGGCATACTCCTTTAGCGCATTCTGATTCGCCTCCAGATACATCCTTGCCGTTTCTCTCCCCATACTCTTTACAAGCTTATGGTAAATCAAACCATGCTGGAAAGTGATTTTTGCCGTAGTGTTCTTTGTCGTGTGGGCACAGATTTCTCTGCCCTCCGCAAGTATATAATCCACTCCTTGTTTCTGCAGAAAATAAGCGCATAAAATCCCGGCCATCCCTCCGCCGATAATTAATACATTCGTTTTCAAATTGCCCGCCAGCGTTTCAAACCGCGGCATTGTAATATCCTCTGTCCAGATAGAATTCATAAGCTGCCCCCTTGGACCCTATAAAATATGATATTCTATATTCTGTACGGTCCAAGGAATTTTATTCTCTTTTAATTTCCCGTCGAGGAACGCTTTCGCACCGGTCTTACATATTTCCAAAACCGTTTGGGATCGTGATAAAAGTAAAATACTCTGCCGGGCGTAGTATCAAGACAATAACCGGCAGCGGTATAGTCAAATGTCTTCATAGCCTCTTCTATCTTTTCCTCTACACTGCGATTTTCCTTCTCAATGTCGAATGGCCCGTGCTCAAAAACTATATATTCGGCTTCGGGAACATCCGCCAAAAGCATTTGCGGCGGTACGGCACCGTTATAATCAAGCGGGAGGCGCACACCGTAACATTCTGCAAGAGGAATTCCCCAGTTACAGATTCTGCCCGCCGGCTCATTTATAAACGCCATAACCTGCCCGCTCCCACTATTCAATTCGCCGCTTCCCATATCGTCCAGCTTTCCCTTAATACTATCAAGCAAACCACAGATTGTTTCACAATCCTGTCCCGGAATCAGACTTTGTCTTTGCCAAAAATCCCAATATCCGATACTCTCATAATTCTTAACATGTAAAAACTTATGTGCCGGAATCGTTACAAAATAAATTTTAATATCCTTTGCAGACTTCTCCATACCGCATCCTCCAATGCCTAATAAGTAACAGTCGAAAGGTTTTATGACCGTACGGAGCACGACAGGTCCCGGATTTTGACGATACTCGCCGGGAGGAATACCATAAGCTTCCTTGAACGCACGCGTGAAAGCCTCGTGTGAAGAAAACCCATACCTCAAGGCGATATCTAATATTGGGTTTTCAGTATCTCTAAGTTCTTTTAATGCAAAGGCTAATCTTCGATACCGCAGATAATCCCTATATTGCATACCTGAAATTTCCTTGAATTTTCTCGAAAAATAAAATTCGGAATATCCCAATTCCCCCGAAAGACAACGCAGCGATAATGTTTCATCATCATTCTTTTTAATACATCTGTCTATCTTATCAATCATTAGCTGTATTTTTCTCTGCCATTCACACATTGATCCGTCAACCTCATTTCAACTGTTCTGTATTTATTATACAACATCCCAAACAACGCTTCTTGATTTTACTTGCGCAAAAAACTCCTTTCGATGACAAACCGGCAGAAAGAATTAATATCCCTCCTGCCGGTTTGTCTGTTCTATTTATTCTTATACAGAATATTCTGATTGTAATAGTTTGAATTTTTCTTCAACTCCTGATTCAACTCCTCAATGTCCATCAGCTCTACCAGCGTAGGCTCCTTGGAATACAGATTTGTGCCAAGCGCCAGACGATCGCCCTCTATCTTGCAGCCAAGACTGGCAAGCGTTGTCGGATACATATCAAACGTAGTAAAACACCTGTCATAATCCAATTCGTAAGAATTGCGCGGGTTAATAACCGCCGTATATACTTTTCGCACTCCCTCCGCAGGTATTTCCCCCAACGTCTCCATAATGTAATCACTGTCCATTGTCGGGTGATCCCCGCATATCACAATTGTCGTGTCCTCAGCAAACGGCTGTTTTTCCACCCACTTGACAAATTCCGCCACTTGTCTGCTTGCGCATGCATAAGTATCCGCATAAACGTCCTCACCAAATTCATCACGGCATAAGTCACAGTAATATCCGCCAATAAAATGTGTATCTACCGTCAGCATTGTCAAGTTAAACGGATCGCCCGTCTCATATAATTCCATAAGCTCTCTCTTTGCAAACTCATAAAGCTTTTTGTCCTCATATCCCCACCATACATAATATTGTTCCGGAATCCACTTTCTCCTAAGCGCATACCCATAATCCCTGATCGCATAATTTCCATGCGTTGTCAAATAATATTTGCGTCCGCCAAACTCTGCGTCAGAACCGACGAGAAATACCTGCCGGTATCCTTCCTGCGCCAAAATATCACCCACAGAGACCGCCCCCTGCAACACTTCGTATCCCTCTTCCATCGCATTGCCGCCGATTGGAATATTCAGCGGAATTCCCGCCGTCTGCGCTACAATTCCTCCCATCGTCCATGTGGTCCCATATGCCGATATCGCTCCGTTCACACCAGAATCCGCAGTAAAATTTATATTTTCAAGCTGTAAAGTACGCATCTGAGGAATCATCTCTGCATACTCCAGTCCCCCGTCCTCTACCGACATGAAGGTATTTTCCATGGATTCCATAAATATATAGATCAAATTTTGTTTCTTTTCCGGAAATGTAACCTTTACACTCTGAGGTTCCACGTAGTATTCTTCATACAGCGTACTGGAATGCAGCTGCGAAAAAGCATATGCCGGCGCTCCAAGATAAACCAATCCAACGGCTACGGCTATCACCAACATAAAAAGTGCATAAAGAACATATCTCCGATAGAGAAAATCAAGCGAAAATGTAAATCTCATTTTATAAATCCGCCATTTAAGACATCGATCTGTATCACAATTTCTGGCAAGCAAAAAACCCAAAAACGCAAACACCAAAGAAGCCGTCGCAACCTGCGGAACGGCTTCAAAAAAAAGGATCCATATTTGTTCCCTCTAAAGGCGCCTTAAGATGAAATATAATTGTCGCAAAATCAACTTCTCCAAATACACCAAAGGCCCAATAAGAAAGTGCAAAGCATACGCCGGCAAGCCATAAAATCAAGGTTCCGATCCCCCAGGTTATACCGCTGTTTTTTGTGCACCCCATCCGCCTGTCATCTCTCTTTTTCATCTGCTCGCTCTTCCTCTTCATTTGTATCCCGTCTCTCAACCCTTACATGAATATGCGGGTTTATTGCAAGCTTTAACACCGGCAAAACCGCAGCAAAAAAGATATTCAGAATCATATAATGAATCAAAAATGAATTGTCTGCAAAGTTAGTCAAAAACGACGTCGGCGTTTTCAGCACATACTGATAAATCACCATGGAAATAAAATTCGAAAATAACGCATACACTCCGGCAAATTTTACAAACTCAGCTCCCGTATACTTCTTCCCCTCCATCATTTCAGACAAAGCAACTGACATAAATGACGGAAACACCATGGCAATCCACTGCATTTTATCCCTCCGTAAAATCATACAAAATTTTGTAACCTACGCGCACATCAGGTCTCCTCCCAGCAAGCTGGGTCCCTCCTCATGCCATACTACACCATCTCCCCGATACAGGGCATCAGGTCTCCTCCCAGCAAGCTGGGCCCCTCCTCATGCCATACTACACCATCTCCCCGATACAGGGCATCAGGTCTCCTCCCAGCAAGCTGGGTCCCTCCTCATGCCATATTATACCATGACTTCTGACTTTTTCAAAGTTTTTCTTTAATTTTTATTAATAATTTCTTAATTTTATGTGACAATCCAGACAAGACGACCTACTATAATTTTATTTTACGCAAAAAAGTACCGCATTCATGACAAAATCATAAATGCGGCATTTTTACTTTTTAATAATATGTATACTTAACAGTAATGCGGAATGATCTTGAATAGAAACTCGAATTCGGACGCGTTCCACTAAACGTTCCCAGCTTTTTCACCTTCCTGTTAGGAACCACTCTGATATAATAATTCGTATAATTTTTGAGTTTTTTCTTAATGGTAAGCGATGTCTTCTTTGTTGTTCCGACCTTCTTATATCCGCTGCTGCTCTTCGTTGACAGATATACGGTATAACCCGTTGCACCGGTAACCTTTTTCCATGATACCTTTACTTTGTCATTCACCAGCTTCGTCTTTACATCCTTATAATTGCACTGGCTGAAATAAATCTCATTGGACCATGCTCCGTATTTTGCCCCGCCGTTTGACTTAAGAATGTACGCACGTACACGAATCTTATAAAACTGACGCGCTTTAATTTTGGAATTCTTTACCGTAAATTCATTGTAAGCAGATGTTCCTGTTACAATCGGTTTCTTTCCGTTATACTTATATACTTCATACTGATAGCCATCTGCAGAAGCAGAAGCATTTACCGAAAAGTCAGCCTCTCCTATTGTCGTCCGCGGATCTACATATGTACATTTTAATTTTGTTGTCTTTGTCGGAAGCGTAGGCAAAGCGCTGAATCCTCTGGCCGACGCAACAGCCTCAAGATAACTTCCGTCCAATCTCTGTGAAGCTATATATACTGCATAATTCGTATTAGCACTCAGTCCCGTCAAAGATACGGACGTTGTCTTTACCGTTGTTACCTTTGCCAGCTTCGGATCGGAGCCGTATGGATAATACATTACCTGATACTGTGTTGCTCCCGCAACGGCATCCCAGGAAACCGTAATAGATGTCTCTGTTGCATCCGTAAACGCCGCCTTTGAAACAGGATCCGGTACAGTTACCATTTTCACTGCCTGAGCCCATTCTATATCCTCATTTTCATCCATAGCGCCAACCTGCACATAATAGGTCTTTCCCGACTTCAGTCCCGGAATGCTTCCCCCGGTCTTCGCAGTGCCGTATTCCTCTACGCCGGTTGCAAAATTCGGATCCTCACTGATTACAATCGGATAATACACAGCATTAGATACTTCGTTCCATTTCATGCTGATATAGGATGTCCCATAATACGTTCCCGACTCCGTAATCGTTCCCGCGTCTGTCTGCGCCACTCCTGTCGGAGCCGTTACGTTTGCAGCGCTGACATTCATATTCCATGCAAAAGCCAGACCCAAAGTCAAAAACAGCGCAGCAAACAAATGTGTTGCTTTTTCTCTTAAAAAGCTCTTCATTTTTGAATCTCCCTTCTCTTTTTACTTTTGAATACAAATATCACAGGATATGTGATACATGAGATAATTATACTTTTATTTATTTCAAAGTGCAATAAAAAAACAGATAAAATTTTTACCATTTTATAAAAAATTTCATCTGTTTTTTTGACTTATTTAACAATCTTTATTTTTTATTAAGATCTTAACTCGATTCCCATCTCCTCCAGCGCCTTTAAACTCTTATTCATCGCCTGCGTAATATCCGCTTCCTCCAGGTTGCGGTCTTTCGCACGAAAGCTTAAGGAATACGCCATTGATTTGTAGCCAGCCTTAATCTGAACTCCCTCATAAATATCAAACAGTTCATAGCTCTCCAGATTTTTACCGCCCTTCGTATCAAATATTCGTTCAATGTCACCTGCCAAAATCTCTTTCGGAACCACCATACTGATATCTCTGGTCGCCGCCGGGAACTTCGCAACTCCTTCATACTTCCGGTCGAAGGTTGCAAACTCCATGATATATGCCATATCAATAACCGCAATATATACGCGATCCTTAATGTTATAATTTGCAGCTACCGCAGGATGAATTTCGCCAAGATATCCTACTGTCTTGTTTTTATAAACAATATTTGCCTTGCGCCCCGGATGCAGAAAACAAAGCTCCGTATTCGGATCATAAAGAATCTTTTCATCCATGCCTGCCTTGTAGAAGAATTCCTCCACAACGCCCTTCATGGTATAGAAATCTCCTTCCCCATACATACCAAGCGTAAACTGCATACGCTCTTGGGGCAGCTCTGTAAGCGGAAGCTGTTTCGGAAGGTAGATATTCCCCAGCTCATAAAGACGTACATCCTTATTTCTTCTGTTATAATTTGTGGAAAGAGAGGTCAGTATTCCATGTAACGGCGTTGTACGCATAATACTGAAATCCTCTCCGAGCGGATTCGAAATCACTACGGCCTTTCTAAGCTCACTGTCTTTTGGAACCATCAATTTATCAAACACCTTCGGGCTTTCAAAAGAATATGTCATCGCCTGCGAAAAGCCGCAGAACTCCGCAATATCCCTTGCAACCTGTTCCACACGCAGCTTAAAGCTTAACATGCCGGTTGTCGCTTCACCGCTAGGGAGTGTTGTCGGAATATTATCATACCCAAAGAATCGCGCTACCTCCTCCGCAAGATCCGCGTCACAGAGCAGATCCTGCCTCCACGAAGGAATCAAAACCTCATTCTTTTCTTCATCGTATCTAAGCTCAAGCCTTCCGAAATATGCAAGCATCTCTTCCGGAGCTATATGCGTTCCAAGCAAACGATTATACTTATCAGGCTCGAACGGAATTCGTCTGCCCTCTCTCTTCTCTTCGTAAACGTCAATTGCTCCGCCTACCACTTCTCCGGCGCCCAGCTCCTCAATTAACTGGCAGGCACGGTTCATGGCGAGCATGGCAAGGTTCGGATCCAGTCCCTTTTCAAATTTCGCGGAAGCGTCAGTGCGAAGCCCCACCTTTTTACTGGAAATACGAATATTGGTTCCGTCAAAACAAGCCGCCTCAAACAGCATTGTCTTTACATCGTCCGTAATCATGGAATTTTCACCGCCCATGATTCCGGCCATACCTACCGCCTTTTCCCCATCGCAGATCATCAGAACAGAGTCGTCTAAAGTCCTCTCCTGTCCATCCAGGGTCACAAATTTTTCACCGCTTCTCGCACGTCGGACAACAATTTCATGCCCCGCAATCGTATCCCAGTCATATGCATGCATCGGCTGTCCGTATTCCTCCATTACATAATTTGTAATATCCACAAGATTATTAATCGGACGGATCCCCTGCGCGCGCAGTCTGCGCTGCATCCATTCCGGCGACGGAGCGATTTTGATATTCTTTACAACTCTGGCCGTATAACGAGGACAGAGTTCTTTGTCCTCAACAGTTACCTTAATAAAATCATGAACACTTTCATAATTTCCGGTCTCCGTCACAACGGGCGGTTTAAATTCCTGCCGAAACGTTGCGGCAGCTTCTCTGGCAATTCCAAGGATAGAAAAGCAATCTACGCGGTTGTTGGTAATCTCGTACTCCACGACGGTGTCGTGCAGGCCAAGAGCCTCAATCGCGCTTCCGCCTACCCTTGCATCCTCCCCGAAAATGTAAATTCCGTCTTCCGGCGCTTCCGGAAACATATCGCAGGTAGAGCCAAGCTCCTCGATGGAACACATCATGCCGTTTGACTCAATCCCCCTCAATTTTCCTTTCTTAATCTTCACACCGCCCGGCGTCAGCTTGCCGTCATGGCCGCCTGCCACCCGGCCGCCGTCCAATACCACCGGAACCTTATCACCCACGCTTACGTTCTTCGCGCCTGTCACAATCTGGGTCGTCTCTTCATTCCCGATATCCACCTGACAAACAATTAACTTGTCTGCATCCGGATGCTTTTCTATTGTCTTTATCTGACCGATGACGATTCTCTCCAAATCCTCATCCATATTTTTATATCCCTCAACCTTGGACCCTGACAATATCATGGCATCCGCATACTCCTGCGGCGCCACATCAAGTCCCGGCACAAGATCCTTTATCCAATTTAATGATGTATTCATAGTCCCTTCCTTTCTGTCACCTCCAGGGTGATGAGTTATATACAAAAACAAGCATTTTCGTTAAAACTGTCCCAAGAATCTGCTGTCATTCTCGTAGAGAAGACGCATATCGTCGATTTCGTATTTTAAAAGCGTAATCCTCTCTAAGCCCACGCCAAATGCAAAACCGGAATACTCCTCCGGGTCAATGCCGCTCATACGCAGCACATTCGGGTGAACCATTCCACAGCCCAAAATCTCGATCCATCCCTCTCCCTTACAGAACCGACAGCCCTTCCCTTTGCATTTAAAGCAGGAAACATCCACCTCCGCACTCGGCTCCGTAAACGGAAAATGATGCGGCCGGAACTTCACCTTTGTATCCGGTCCAAATAATCTTGACGCAAATTCCTGCAAGGTTCCTTTCAAATCGGCAAACGTAATGTTCTTGTCAATCACCATTCCCTCTATCTGATGAAACGACGGAGAGTGCGTCGCATCCACCTCATCCGCACGGAAAACCCTGCCCGGAGCTATCATACGGATCGGCAGCCTTCCCTCTTCCATTACACGCACCTGTACCGGGGAAGTCTGGGTGCGCAGCAAAATTTTGTCATTGATATAGAAGGTATCCTGCTCGTCCTTAGCCGGGTGGTTCGCCGGTATATTCAGCGCCTCAAAATTGTAATAGTCATACTCTACTTCCGGTCCCTCGACCACCTCATATCCCATTCCGGTAAAGATCCTCTCTACCTCCTCAAGCACAATGGTATTCGGATGACGGTGCCCGACTTTATTCTTTTTCGCCGGAAGCGTCACATCAATCACTTCACTTTTCAGCCTGGCCTCAAGCTCAGCCGCTTCAAGCTTTTGTTTTGTCTCTTCAATCTTTTTCTCAATTGCTTCCCTCGTATCATTTACAAGCTGCCCAAACGCCGGACGCTCCTCCGGAAGCACATCCTTCATTCCTTTTAGGATTGCCGTCAACTCTCCCTTTTTTCCAAGAAAAGCAACTCTGACATCATTTAATTTTGTCAGCTCGTCAGAACTCTCAATCTGACGGACCGCTTCTTCTCTCAACTTCTGCAGTTTCTCTCTCATACTAAATCTCCTTTCCAATCATAGAAAAGTCATAGGCTTTCACACTTCACAGTGGCAAAACCTTTCCTATGATATAAAAAAGCTCCGTCCCCAATTAAAAGGGACGAAGCAAAATCTCCGCGATACCACCCTGATTCCCGAAAACAGTCTCGGACTCTCATTATCATGCGTAACGTGCATAAAACGTCACAGGCTACTTTATTCACCCATGCTGCTCCGGTGCGAAATTCAACTCTTACCTTACTTCAGGAAAGCTCTCAGCCGCCTACTCTCCCTCTCTGTGAAATGTATAAGAATCTACTGAACACTTTCAACGCATTTCTCTGCTGGCAATTATCATACCACAGTACTTTTTAAACATCAACCTTTTTCTTTATTTTTTTAATTTTTCTATTTTCCGTTTCCTGTTCCAGCTTTCTATTTTTCCCTCAAACACTACATTAATTTCCGCGCAAAGCATCATAATATACATACAAAAATAAAGCCAGAGCATAATCAGTACGATTGTAGTGAGGCTTCCGTACATTGAAAATCCGTTAAAGTAATTCACATAGACCGACAGTCCAAACGAAAATGCGTACCACGCAAACGTACAGAGGATGGCGCCCGGAAGCTGGGAACGCAGCGACGCCTTCCGGTTCGGCAGCGTTTTAAAAACGACTGCAAAAAACAAGCTTAAAATTCCTATCATAATCAGGCTTCGAAGCCTGATAACAATATCCGCCACATGCTGCACAATGGGGATATAATTTATAATCAGCTCCTGCAGCGATTTTCCGAAGACAAGAAGCACTAATGTAATGACAATCGCCAAAATAAATATCACAGTGTAAATAATCGCCCAAAAACGCAGAACAAACCAGTTGCGCGTCTCTTTGATATCATTTACTACATTTAACCCGTTCGCCATATACTGAACTCCCTTTGCCGCGGACCAGACTGCAAGAATTGCCGCAACGGAAATAATCCCAAAGGACTTGTTGTATACTTCATTAATAATTGAAACGCAAAACGGCGCAATATAATCCGGCATCGTATGTTTTATAAGAGACATAATGACGCTTTCCGTCACCGGCGTATACTGCAGCAGGGAGCTAAACATCATCAGAAAGGGAATTGCAGAGAGTATGATAAAAAATGCAGACTGCGCCGCAAATGCATTAATGTTATCATCTTTACACTTTTTTATAAAAACCTTTATATTCCCGGCTATTTTCCAAATCATATGATCTTCTCCTTTAACTTCATGGATCTTATTTCTGGTTTGCGCTATATACATCAAGAAGCTCGGTCTGCACATAGAATTTACCAAGAATTTCCTCGCAGGAATATCCCTTTTCCGCCATCCCCTTTGCCCCGTTCTGGCTCATTCCGATTCCATGCCCGTATCCGCCTCCATACAACACATATTTTCCCTCTTCCCCCGCTTCCAATGTGAAATAGGAGCTTGGAAGCACAGAAATTTCACTTCCCTCACTGCCGTCAAGCCAGACAATTCGTTTCACCGCCGGTCCCAAAACAATCCGCATACTGTATTCATCCATAATCTCCACGCTTCCTCTTTTAAAGGTAAGCGTCAGTTTTTTCACGCCTCCGCAGCTGTTTCTTTCGCCAATCGCAATAGAAGAAAGATTCCCAATCGAAGCCGTGCTTTTTGCATCGCCATTCTTCTTCTTTTTGCCGGAAGAAACGGTAATCTTTATGCTCCCCGGCTGTGCACTTTTTCTTGCATTTATTTTTTCTTTTACCACATCAGACAAGTCTGTCAGATCAAGCTCCGCCCTCCAACGGAAAAACTTTGCAAAGCTGTCGTAACAGTTTTCATCGGTATTCTTTATGTATTCGGAAAATACGGATTCATCGGACAAATCAAGGTCTGCCTCCTCATCTTTCAGCCAGGTTCCCGTCAAATAATCGTATTCCCCGTTGTTTTCAAGATTCCAGGACTCATAGCTTCCCGAATGCCCAAACGACGTCGAATAATAGTACGCCTCCAGCACCTCTCCCTCTTTTGACAGAACAAGCCCGCAGGTATCGTCCACTGCCTTTGTCGTATTCTCATCCCTCTCCTGCTTGTTATACACCTGAAAATTCACACTGTCATCCATATGCGCTCCGTATTTTGCATAGGCCCCTTTCATCATTTGGATGCTCGCGTAGCTTCTCGCGCAGACCGCCTGCGCCTTCAACGCCTCCTGCGGATAATTAGACGGCATTTCGCTTGGCACGACACCATAGAGATACTGTTCCAGCGAAAGCACGCTTACCACCGCATATCCCTCATCATATTTACGGATTTCTAAGCTCCCTGCATAAGGCAGCGAGACACTCTCTCCGTTCTCCGTGCACAAATACAGTGTCCCGTTCTCATCCACCGGCTCAATTTTCATACTTTTCTCCGGTTTTTCCTCCAAAAACTCCGAAGCTTTTAACACAGTCTGCGCCGCGAAAGACTGTTCTTTCTTCTGGCAGGTCACTTTATAATCTCCCTGAGAGCTTACACATACATCGTCCCTTGTAATTCCCTGATTATCATTTAATAGAAGTACGCGCACATTTTTTATCTCGGGAGGCTCCCTGAGCAAAATCGCACTGACACATTTATCCGCCACAATATAGGAAATATTCATATTTCCGATTACGATATCAGATAAATCCTTCTGCATACAATCTCCGTATATCTGATACACCGGCAGTTTCATAGCCCGTTCAATCCTTCCGTAGCCGTCAATCTCGATCTGTTCGTCATCCAGTGTCAGAAGTCTTCCCTCAATCATATCCTCCTTTTTCTCAATTCTTGTGATTTCTCCCTCTTCAAACCAGACATCGCACACGGTATCTTTTATTTCCCCTTCCGCCTCCAGGGGAACTTCATAGGCTTCATGCTCAAACAGGAAGTTTAACGTATCTGACATAGAAGTAACATAAACATTCTCTACCGAAAGCTCACCCTCAAGCTTTGCGGCAATTCCAAGAAGCTTATCCTCCATAATATAAGCCTCATAGCTCTGATAAACCTTTAGCCCCTCGCCGGCGTACGAGAAGGTTCCCGCCTGTGTATAGAGCAAATCCTCCTGCCCCCTTAATACCAGCAGCTTTTGCTTTTCTACCCTGCCGCCAAAATCTAAAAGCTCCGCAATCTGCTCATATACCTCGTTCCATATATCGCGTTTCACCTGCTTGTTGGGCTTCTCGGCCTCATATGTAACATATTCCTCTATATCCAAAAGCTCTAAGAGCTTTTCTAATTTCTGATAGGTCAGTCTCCCCGTAAATTCTGCTCCAAGCCGCTCCTGCCATTCCTCCTTATCATAATAGGCAAACTGCAGAAACTGTGGTATTTCTTCCGCGTTCACATATGACATAGAAAATTCATCCGCACTTCCCCTCTTGTCTGTGAGACAGAGTGTCACCGCCGACAGAACCGTAATTGCCGCCAAAAAAATAAACAATTTCTTTATATTACGCTGTTTTCTTCTTTTTCGCCTTACCAGATTCCTTCTTTTATCCATTCGTCTGTCTCCTGCTGTCTTAGTATTGGTTATTCACAAATTCCTATGATATAAAAGAAGCCGCTTATAAAAGCAGCTTCTTTCATCTTTGGTATTGTATCGCTTATCTTAGGCAAATTCATTTATTTCTTTCGTACATTTTAAAATTCTAATCTTTCGTCTAAATAAATCTTAACCTTGGTACACTTATCTTATGCTTGTCTTTCGAATCTTATGCCTTTCTTTGGTATCCTGCGTATGCTTACATCTTACTGTCTTTTGTCATTTGTATAATATCTTTTGTATTGTAATTCTTCTCTCTTTTGTATACAAATATAGTTCTTTTGTAAATCCCAAAATGCCGTTTCCTGCAATTTTGACTCCTAGCAAAGCTAGGTGGGTAACCGCAACCAACATTCTGCCTTCCGCTGCAAACGACGGCCTGACATCCTGCTGACAATGTAGGAATCCCATGAACGTAAATGTAGGTTCAAAATAGCAGGGTATCGAACACCCCAGGTAATTTACTAATTAGATTATACTCTATTATTCCACATATTTCAACGTAAAATTCACGTTACTATTTTATAATTTTTGCCGAGTTGGGCATTTTTTTCCACTCACGTAACCTGCCATCGGCAGCTTCCTCCAGATGCACGGCAACAATAAAACAGCGCAAAACCTTATCAAAGCCTTACGCTGTTTTATATATTTTAATCTGTTATTCCGCTTTGTTACCCTTACAGCGATGCAGCCTCATCTACAATCTTCTTAAGTGCATTTAACGCTTCTTCCGGAAGCTTATCGTAACCGTCTTTCTTTACCGCGAAATCTTCTACCGCTTTCACACGGTTCTCCATCGCATTTTTCAATGCAGCGACATACTCCTTGTCATTCAGATCCGGTGCAAAATCACCTGTCTTTCCTGACCAGTCGTACATAATTTCGATATCCTCAAACGGTCCCCATGCCTCGAAGTTAGCCTTTCCTTCCACGATTGTTTCAAGAATGCCCAACGTATCGGCAGGCTTTACCTTCGTTCCCATGAAGTCGCCGGTGTTTACAATATAGCAGTCTACGTTCTTCTCTTCCACCAGCTTCTTAAACTTCTCATAGTCATTTACAAGCGGATACGTTCTGAACGGATTTGCATAAGGCACGATGCGGAGTGCATTCAAATCCGTACCTGCCGCAACACGCTCTGCTGTCGATGTCTTAGTCGCAAGAGTCGCGCCCATAACCGATGCCAGTGCAGAACCTTTTAATTTTACTACCGGCGGAATTGTCGGGTCCTTCATAATCCAGAAAATTGCATTTACCGGCGCGTCAATCTTGTCCACACGGTTCGGGGACCAGAGCTTAGACTTAATGGCACGTCCGTTTCCGTTTCTGATATCCTCTGTTACCAGCTGCACCTTGCCCTCACTGTCTAACGTTGCGGAACAGTTCTGAGCGGACAACAGGTATTTATTATCCGCACAGCCAGTCGGATAATCCGCCGTCTTATCAAAATATGTCGGCTCCAATGCGACGGAAGAACACGTATCTGTATTGATGATAAACGCGTCATCATGCAGTACGGTAATCGGATATTTTCCGTTATGCTTTGCATGTGTCAGTGTTGATTTTCCTGAACCTGACAGACCAAATACCGATGCCACATATTTCGAACCGTCAGCCAGCGTGTACTCCTTCTGTCCGCCATGGCAGGAAGCATATCCGTTCCTGTTCGCAATCGCCCACGCCATCGTAAGCGTTCCCTTTTTATGCTCGCCAAAGTATCTCATACCAAGGATACATGCACAGTTCTGATCCGTGTCAAAATAGCACAGTGTCAGCGGATCGCTCAGGCAGCTGAAATCAACGTCCGGTCTCTCCTGCGGGAACCACTGAGGATCGGAAAAGATATAGATATCCGGTTCCTTACCGTCACCAACCATTTTGGAGTTCTTGTACATTTTTACATACTCGTCCGACA
Organism: uncultured Roseburia sp.; assembly: GCA_947564465.1. Classification (GTDB taxonomy): domain Bacteria; phylum Bacillota; class Clostridia; order Lachnospirales; family Lachnospiraceae; genus Roseburia_C. The sequence goes on from CANOCV010000010.1 coordinate 35,989, forward strand.
TATACTGGAAGTTCAGCATCCAATTATACATGATGTTTTCTTCACCTTCCGGAATCAGAAGATGCGCCTTTACCATAAATTCAGGATCAAGGCCTACAAAAACTTCCGCATGGTACATCGTCTTCCAACGTGACTCATAGATCGCATCCATCGCCACCTTATCAAGCTTTGCAGCGTCTACGCCCGGCTCGCCTTTTATACGGCGTGCAGCCGCATAACGTCCTGTAACCGCACCGTCATTGAACAAAAGAACCTTTGCATCTTTATCAAGGCCAAACTCTTCGCCTCTGTATACCGGCATATCCGTCACAATTGTTCCTGGTGAATTTTTTGCCAGTTCATAAGCCTCTCTTAATGTGTTTACCTTTACTACATTGTTGCCATAGAAAGCGCCCTCGATAATGGAACGTGTCTTGGAAAATCCAACCTTTCCCGCACCGATTTCTTCAATTGGGTAATACGCCTTTGTTGCCATTTTATATTCCTCCTTAAATTTTATGTGAAATATTACTTTGTACACCAAAAAATACACTACTAACAATATACACTATGTTATTTTTTTGTCAATCTTTTTCCAGAAAATTTTTCGAAAAGGATGCCGGAAACAGCTCCAAAAGCGTCGCCTTTTGGTAATCGTAATCTTTTCCGACCATAATCACAAAAAAATTCTCCGGCTGCACAAATTCAGCCAAAACCTGTCGGCAGACGCCGCAGGGGGACAAATAATCGTCGCCGTCCCCAACGATTGCGATTGCCTCAAACTCCGTCTCTCCCTCCGAAACTGCCTTAAATACGGCCGTTCGTTCCGCACAGTTTGTCGGACTGTACGCCGCGTTTTCAATATTGCATCCCCTGTATACCTTTCCGCTTTTCCCAAGCAGCGCCGCACCGACACGAAATCCGGAATACGGAGCATACGCCATTTTCCTGGCCTCATACGCTTCTTTTATCAGCTCTTCTTCGCTCATATGCATTGCTCTACTCTCCCATCACTTCTTTGTCAGCCCAAAATTGAAACTGCCGAACTTGTCCCAAGCCTCTCGCATCCCGCCTGAATATAATTTTCCATATCCTCTCTTGTCCGAATCCCTCCCGCCGCTTTGATTTTCACATTTTCTCCTATATGCCGCTTCATTAACAGAACATCCTCCATGGTAGCGCCCGCTGTTCCAAAACCGGTGGATGTCTTAATATATTCTGCCCCGGCATTCGTTACCGCATGGCACATGGCAATTTTTTCATCATCTGTCAAATAACATGTTTCTATTATTACTTTTAAAAGCTTATCTCCCGCCGCCCGTTTTATCTCTATTATTTCCTCTTCCACTTTTTTGTAATCGCCGTTTTTTACATCACAGATATTAATCACCATATCAATTTCATCTGCGCCGTCATGAACTGCCGCTTTTGTCTCTGCAATCTTGGACGCCGTATTGGCATATCCGAGCGGAAATCCGATCACTGTACAAATTCGAATACACGCGCCATACGCCTCCTTCACCCTGCCCACATAACAGCTCGGTATACATACCGAAGCCGTTTTATAATGAAGCGCTTCTTTACAAAGCTTTTCGATTTCCTCCCAGGACGTAACGGCTTTTAACGCCGTATGGTCTACATAGCTGTATAACTTCGCATTATCCATTTTGCCCCTCCGTTTTCCCACTTTTTACCGCACCATTGTACCATACCAAATGTGAAAAAAACATAAATTTTTTTAAACTTTCTTTAAATTCGACGAATTTTTCTTGTACTTTTTTTCGAACATATGGTAGTATAGTTTCATGAGTGCTTTAAATTATGCAAGTATTTCTGCCTGAAAGGCCTTTATATATTTTATTTAAAGCAAATTATAACGACTTGAAGGAGGAATTCTATGACTACAAATAAGTTTTGCGAAATAACGCCTGAGATTTTGGAATTATCCGAACTCAGCAAAAATGCTTCCTATATTCCGCCGGAGCTTTACTCAAAATATGATGTCAAGCGCGGCCTGCGTGACATAAACGGAAAAGGAGTTCTTGTCGGATTGACCGAGATCTCAGATGTTTGTTCTACCGAGGTTATAAACGGCGAAACCGTTCCGGCACAGGGAAAACTATTTTACCGCGGCTATAATGTGCAGGATCTTGTACGTGGAATTGAACCGGACAGCCATTTTGGTTTCGAGGAGTGTACGTATCTGCTGTTGTTTGGCAGGCTTCCTTCCAGAAAGGAACTCTCTAATTTCTGCAAAATCCTTTCGGAATACCGAACGCTTCCTACCAGTTTTGTCCGTGACATCATTATGAAGGCTCCGAGTAAAGATATGATGAATACACTGGCAAGGAGTGTCCTCACCCTATACTCTTATGACGATAAAGCCGACGACATTTCGCTGCCGAACGTTTTAAGACAGTGTCTTCAGCTAATCAGCCTGTTTCCGCTTTTATCTGTATATGGTTATCAGGCCTACCGCCACTATCATGACGGAGCCAGCCTGTTTATTCATTCACCTAAGCCTGAACTTTCCACTGCCGAGACAATTCTGCATATCTTAAGACCTGACAGCAGCTACACCCCGTTAGAAGCGAGATTACTTGATATTGCTCTGATTCTGCATATGGAACACGGCGGAGGAAATAACTCTACCTTTACCACGCACCTTGTCTCCTCATCCGGAACCGATACATATTCGGTAATCGCCGCGTCGCTCGGCTCCCTGAAAGGGCCAAAACACGGCGGCGCCAATATCAAGGTCGTACAAATGTTTGAGGATATGAAACAGGTCGTGCACGACTGGACCGATGAAGAGGAGGTCGGCAATTATCTGCGCAGATTGCTTCACAAAGAAGCCTTTGACCACGCCGGGCTGATATACGGTATGGGTCACGCCGTATACTCTCTCTCCGATCCCCGGGCTGTTATCTTCCGCTCTTTCGTAGAAAAGCTTTCCAAAGAAAAGGGCTACGACAAGGAATTTGCGCTTTACAGTATGGTCGAACGCCTTGCTCCGCAGATTATTGCCGACGAACGCAAAATATATAAAGGCGTCAGTCCAAATGTAGACTTCTTCAGCGGTTTTGTCTATCATATGCTTGATCTTCCGCTGGAGTTATATACACCGATTTTTGCAATTGCACGTATCTCCGGCTGGAGCGCACACCGGATGGAGGAAATTGCACACAACGGCAAAATTATGCGCCCTGCATATAAAAATATCAGTGATCACAAGGAATATATTCCGCTTGACAAGAGAGAATCGTAATTTAATGTGCCGACCATAATTCACAAGTGGCCGGCACACTGTTTAAGGGTCTGCCGCACTGCTTTATGCGACAGACCCTTTTGGTTCATTTAGACTAAGTCAGATATGTTTCTTTTGCCTTTCTCAAACAAATCACAAACAGCCCGCATACGAGCAAAAATACGCCCAGCGCTGCCACTTTGAACATAACAAATTTCCACCAAAGCTCATTTGCAATGCTTAACGCGCCAAAACAAAATACAACTAGTCCGAATCCCATCATTTTAAGGCTTACCGCTTCTACAAATCCCGATTCGTCCTTACAGCGGCGCAATTCCTCCAAAGACGCCACAAAGGCGCTGACCTTGCCTGTAATCTTCATCTTTACGGCAACCGCAAACACATAGATGCCAAACAGTCCTGCGGCGGCGTATATCACATATTGCCAATTAATTTTTTGCATTTTTACTGTCTCCTTTTCCTCTTTCAACTATCATAATGCATTCTTTTTATTACTGCAATCTCGTTTTTGCTCTTTTTTCAGATAATTTGTCATTGAAACTTACTCCCAACTATTGTAATATAGTACTATATTAAAAATGTTTGGGAGGATATTTTTATGACATTGGATAATGCAAAAATATTAATCGGAGATGATTCCATTTTCGCCAGGAGGCAGCTCAAGGATATGATTGGCTCTTGGGGCAATTTTACTTTTATAGAAGCGGCGGACGGACAAGAGGTTATTGATCTGTTTCTGGCCGAGAAACCGGATCTAGTTCTCTTAGATATTGTCATGCCAATTAAGGACGGCATTGCCGCTGTCGAAGAAATCATTGATACCGACCCGGACGCATACATCATCATGGTTTCCTCTATGGGTACACAGACGCAGCTGCGGCGCGCGATCGAAGCCGGTGCTCGTGACTTTATCCAGAAACCTATTAATTCCGACCATTTAAAGACTATCATTACAAAACGTTTCGAAGGGAGATAATTATGTATACACAGTTTTTCGGCAATTTTTTACTCAACAAGGATGTCATTTCTCCCGAAGAATTGATAAAAGCTATGGAGAAACAGGCCGCTATCCACATAAAATTCGGAACTCTTGCAATCCATGAGGGACTCCTGACAGCTTCCGAGGTGGATCATATTGTAATTATACAGACACATAAGAACAAGCGCTTCGGTGAGATTGCGATCGAAGAGGGATATCTGACAAAAGAGCAGGTTGATTTTGTCCTGGAAAAGCAAAAGCCAAGCTATCTTCTGCTTGGACAGATCCTGATCGAAGACGGAAAGCTTTCCAACTCCGATTTTGAAAATTTAATCTCCGATTATCAGTCTCAATATGAGATTTTTGATCTTGAATCCGACGAAGAGCAGAATAATCTTGTCACCGGGCTTTTCAGCAGCTTCGGAGAACCTGGAAACGAACCGATCAGTCAGACTGCCATTGATTATCTGACGCTTCTTTTTAATAACCTGATTCGCTTTATTGGCGATGATTTTACACCGTTGGATCTTGTTGCCTATCAGGAGGATTATCCGACCAATTATTGCATTTCACAGCATATTTCCGGAAATATATCTATCCACTCCGCCATGGATATGGATACGGATACGGCAATCAATTTTGCCTCCCGATATGCCAATGAAGATTTTTCTTCCTTTGACGAATATGCAAGGGCGTCATTAGAAGACTTTTTGAATCTTCACAACGGATTATACAATGTAAATATGTCGAATGAGCGCTCTGTCGAACTCTCTTTGACGCCTCCGGAGGTACACTCAGACGACGTGCTTGAATTTGAGCCCCCATCATATCTGATGCCGATCATGTTCCCGTTTGGAATCCTTCACTTTATATTGGGATTTCATTAAAATCTGTCGGGTAACTTACGGAACCTGCCGCCGGCAGCTTCCTCCAGATACATAGCAACTTATAAAAGACGGACACCGAGAAAACCTTTACAGCTCTTCTCAGTATCCGTCTTTTTTATTACTGTGCAGCCCAAAACGGCTTTTTACTTCTCAATTGCAAGAAAACGCTTTACAACTGCCTCCATCTCCTCTACTTCACAGACCGTATCATGAAGCACAGGCGCGCTTCTGATCTCCTCAATTGCCTGCGGCACCGCTACATTTGCAATCTTACTCAGTTCATCTACCAGCTCAAAATCCGTCATGCGGTCATAACCGCTGTCTATCGCATTCATGACGCTGCGCGTAAACTTAAACGGGCTTGCAGTTGACGCAATCACGGTCTTGGTGTCAATGTCGCCTGTCTCGGCCTTATATTCGGCGTATACGCCTGCCGCCACGGCCGTATGGGTATCAATAACATACCCCGTACTCTCATAAAGACTCTTTATTACCTCTGCCGTTTTACTTTCACCGGTGAAATTACCATAGAAATCCGTAAGCTGCTCTCTCATCTCCTGCGTAATCTCATATCTGCCATCCGAAATGAGCGCCTTCATCAATTCTGCATTCTTACCGGCATCATTCCCCGCAATCCGATGTATCAAACGCTCCAGATTGCTTGAGATTAAAATATCCATAGAAGGCGAGCTTGTCAATATAAACTCACGGTTCTTGTCGTAAATTCCGGTCCTGAAAAAGTCATACAAAACTTTATTTTCATTGGAAGCACAGATTAACTTTGCAATCGGCACACCCATGTTTTTCGCATAAAACGCCGCCAGAATGTTCCCGAAATTCCCGGTCGGAACAACTACATTAATCTTCTCGCCCTTCCCGATCTCACCGTTTTCGTACATTTTAGCATATGCATATACATAATATACAATCTGCGGCACAAGACGCCCGATATTGATAGAATTGGCGGAAGAAAACTGATATCCCGCGTCATCCATTACCTTTGCAAGCCCTGTATCGGAAAACATCTGCTTTACTCCTGTCTGTGCCTGATCAAAATTACCGTTAATTCCGACAACAAACGTATTGTCTCCCTTTTGAGTCACCATCTGCTTTTCCTGTATCGGGCTGACGCCGTTCTTTGGATAAAACACGATGATTTTCGTTCCCGGAACATCCGCGAATCCTGCCAGGGCTGCTTTTCCGGTGTCACCGGAGGTCGCCGTGAGAATCACGATTTCATTTTTCACATGATTTTTCTTTGCAGATGTCGTTAAAAGATACGGCAGTATCGACAGCGCCATATCTTTAAACGCAATCGTAGAACCATGGAAAAGCTCCAGATAATACGCGCCGTCCGCTTTGACAAGCGGCGCAATCTGCTCCGTATCAAACTTGCTGTCATAAGCGCTGTTGATACAATACTTTAACTCTTCTTCCGTAAAATCCGTAAGAAAAAGCTTCATCACCTCATATGCCGTCTCCTGATAGGACATTTTTGCCAGCTCATCCATGCTTACGTCTAACGCGGGAATATTTGTCGGCACAAACAAACCGCCCTCTCCCGCAAGCCCCTTTAAAATTGCCTGGGACGCCGTCACCTTTTCGTCCGCATTCCTTGTACTTACATATACCAAGTCCATTTTTCAACCTCTTATCTGTGTTTTTTCTCTTCCGATTTACGTACATTATATAGGAAATCATCTTATACTGTCAATGCCCCGGGCACAACAATTGTCAAACCGGTTTCTTTTTTCCTTCTGTAATGATACAATAAATAAAATCTAAAACACGCAGGAGGATTTTATGAGCCATATTCTTTTGGTAGATGACGATAAAAGTATTGTAGCAAACTTAAGCGACTTTCTAAGGCAGGAGGGTTTTCTTGTAACCGCATGTTACGGGCAGTCCGAGGCCATACAGCATATCGAACAACAATCCGGCATTTTCGATCTGGCGCTTCTTGACGTCTCACTGCCGGACGGCAACGGATTTGCGCTTTGTCAGGCAATAAAATCCATCTGCCCGCTCCCGATTATCTTTCTCACCGCCTCCGGTGATGAGTACAGCGTGGTTGCCGGACTAGACCTTGGCGCCGACGATTATATTGCCAAACCGTTCCGTCCGAGAGAATTGATTTCCCGCATCCACAGTGTGCTGCGTCGTTACGGCAAGGGCAGCGCACCGCTTGAATACCGCGGCTTAAAGGCCGACCTGTCACGCGGAATCGTCACCAAAAACGGCCGCGAGTTAGTTCTGTCTGCACTAGAATACCGCCTGCTTTTGCTTTTCTTGAGCAATAAGGGAGTTATCCTCTCAAGAAACCGTCTCTTAGACGAGCTTTGGGATATGGCGGGCGAATTTGTCAACGACAATACTCTTACCGTTTATATCAAACGGCTTCGTGAGAAGCTGGAGGACGACCCCGCGCAGCCGGAATACATTAAGACTATGCGGGGACTTGGCTACAAATTCGGCGAGTAACCGCTCAATTTTTTTGGAAAGGACATCTTATGAAATTATTTCACAATCCCGAAATCATAAAAGCGCTGCTGGCCCAGGGCGTCTTACTCTTCTGCGCCGCGGGGGCAGGATTTTATCATGATACGTTTACCGGCATACTGATCCTTGCTCTGGGACTTGCATTAATTCTGTTTTTCCTGCTGTTTACGGCGGCAAGATACAAAAAACTGGAAGCTTTAAGCCTCAAGCTGAATGAAATGCTGCACAGCGAAACTTCCGTTCCGCTCCACAGCTACACGGAGGGCGAGCTTTCCATTCTTCAAAATGAACTTTCGAAACTGATGTTAAGGCTCAATGAGCAGACAGCCGTTTTAGAGCACGACAAAAAATATTTAGCGGACGCGATGGCCGACATTTCCCATCAGCTTCGCTCTCCCCTTACCTCCATCCAGCTGATTCTCACAATGTTACGAGATCCGAACCTTCCTGCCTCCAAAAGAAAAACGCTTTTGCGGGACCTCTCCCATCTTCTTTCGAAGGTGGACTGGTTGGTGGAATCTCTGCTGAAAATGTCCAGCATGGATGCCGGAACCGTTAACTTTACTCCCGTCCGCATCTCTGTAAAAGAGCTTCTTGCCAACGCTTCTTCTCCGCTTTTAATCCCGATGGAATTAAGGGAACAAAATTTTCTGATTCATCAGGAAGAAAGCAGCGGCACGCTTTTTGTTGACCCTTCCTGGACAGCCGAGGCGCTCTCCAATGTGCTCAAAAACTGTATGGAGCACACTCCGGCCGGCGGGACAATTGAAATATCCTGCAGGCAAACCATATTATATACGGAAATAGTTGTTGAGGACAATGGTCCGGGATTTGTCGCCGAGGATATTCCACACCTTTTTGAACGCTTCTACAAAGGAAAAAACGCCACCGACAACAGCATCGGCATCGGACTTGCTCTTTCCAGAATGATCGTCACAAGAGAAGACGGAACTTTAAAGGCGGAAAACAAAACTTCCGGCGGAGCCAGATTTATCTTCAAATTTTATGGTTCAGGAACATCCCAGTAGGCCCCCGATGCTTCAAATAACATCCTTAATTTCGTTTTGTGACAATTTTGTCACTTTAATGTCACCGTCATGTCATTTCCCCCGGGTACAATAAAAACCGAAAAACAACGAAACAAACTGTATGCCCAACTCTGGACAGAACAGTCAATAAAAAGGAGATTATCTGAAAATGGAAATTTTAAGAGCAGAAAATTTAACGAAAATCTACGGAAATGGTGATAACCGTGTGGTGGCTTTAGACCATGTATCTTTTTCCGTCAACAAAGGTGAATTTCTTGCCATCATTGGCCCTTCCGGTTCCGGCAAATCTACATTGCTGCACATTTTAGGCGGCGTGGATACGCCAAGCTCAGGAAATGTCTATGTAGAGGGCTGCGATGTTTATTCCCAGAAAGAAAACGCGCTTGCGATCTTTCGCAGACGCCAGGTGGGATTAATTTATCAGTTTTACAATCTAATACCTGTCTTGAATGTAATTGAAAATATCACGCTTCCGGTACTGATGGACGGACGCAAGGTCAACGAAGAGCGTTTGGCGGAGCTTCTTGAAATCTTATCTCTTAAAGGCCGGGAAAACCATCTGCCAAACCAATTGTCGGGCGGACAGCAGCAGCGTGTTTCCATCGGGCGTGCTTTAATGAACGCTCCGTCTGTCGTTCTCGCGGACGAACCGACAGGAAATCTGGATTCCAAAAACAGCCAGGAAATTGTAGAACTGCTAAAATATTCCAACAAAAAATACAAGCAGACTCTGATTGTAATCACACATGATGAAAATATTGCGCTCCAAGCCGATCGCATTATCGCGATAGAGGACGGAAAAATCACAAGAGACGAGGTGGTTCGCTCATGAGTATTTTTCAAAAAATTACACTGGCAAATTTAAAAAAGAACCGGACACGTACTCTGGTAACAATTATCGGCATCATTCTCTCTGCCGCCATGTTCACAGCAGTTACTACCAGCATTTCCTCTCTGCAGCGATATCTGAAAGACTATTATATCGATAAGGACGGAAGCTGGTATGGCGCCCTCTTGCATCTCACTGCCGAAAAAACGAACGATTTGTTGGATGAAAAAGAAATCTCGGATTCCGTAATCTTAGATCAGATCGGCTATGCTTTGCTAAACGACTGCGCAAACAGCTATAAGCCTTACCTGTATATCTGCGGAACGCCAAAAAACGTAACCGATCTGCTGCCGATTCATATAACAAGCGGACGGATGCCCAAGAATGATTCCGAGCTTTTATTGCCGGAGCATTTGGCCGACAACGGAGGCGTTACCTATGAGCTCGGTGACACTCTGGATCTGGAACTTGGGATACGCCTTGACGAAGAAAAAAACGATTTGGGCAACGTCACCTCACTTATGGTCGAGGGTGGAGAAGAACAAAATTACAACGAAAACGCTTCTGTTACTTTAACTGAGACTTTTCAAAAAACCTTTGAACAATCATATACCGTCGTGGGTTTTTATGAACGTCCTTCTTTTGAGAATTATTCCGCACCCGGCTACACTGCACTGACCGCATCAGCCGGAGGCATGGATACTTACCACGACGTCTATTTCCGTCTGAAAAACGGAAAAATGCTTTCCGCATTTTTAGACAGCCACGCGGACGAATACAGCACTCTAAATTACAGCCTGATGCGGATGTACGGATACTCCGGCGAAAGCAGCTTTAATAATGTTCTTCTTTCTCTCGGCGCAATCCTAATCGCAATCATTGTTTTCGGGTCCATTTCGCTGATCTACAATGCATTTTCCATTTCCATCAGCGAACGCACAAAGCAGTTTGGACTGCTTTCTTCTATCGGAGCAACCCGCAGACAGCTTATCACAAGCGTGCTCTTTGAAGCCGCTTACCTTTGCCTGATTGCAATTCCGCTTGGAATCTTATCCGGGCTTGTCGGAATCGGCGTCACATTTTATTTTACCGGTGATATGATCGCGGGCTTCTATGCCTCCGACAGCAACGTCACCTTAAGGCTGCACCCTTCCGTCTCTGCCCTGGTCATTTCCGCCGCCATCGCGTTTTTAACGGTTTTGATTTCGGCATATCTGCCGGCCAGACGCGCGCTTAAAATCTCCGCAATTGACGCAATCCGTCAGACCGGAGATATTGCAATTCGGCCGGGGAAGGTAAAAACATGGAAAATTACGGAAAGGCTCTTCAAATTTGAAGGTATGCTTGCCTCCAAGAATTATAAGCGCAGTCGGAAAAAATACCGCGCAACCGTAATTTCGCTGTTTTTAAGCATTGTACTATTTATTTCCGCGAGCAGCTTTTGCGCTTACCTCACAACCTCTGTCGGCAGTATCTACAACGACCATGAGTATGACCTTCGATACTATTTAACTCCCACAGAGGATTATTCTCCGGATGACTTTATAGAAGACATTTCTTCTGTGAAAGGGTTGAAAAACATTGCTTACTCGGCAAGCTTTTTTACAACAATGACTGCCGACGACGAGTTCTTAAGCAAGGAATATCTTTCTTACCGGCAGTCAATTGCCGAACACTACGAGCAGAACTATCCCGGGGAAGAAGTCCCGCAAATGCAGCTTTCCGTCGCCTTTGTACAAGATTCCGCATTCAAAGAGCTTTTGGAACAAAACGGGCTTTCGGAGGAAGATTATTTTGACACACAAAGACCGCTTGGCCTGCTTATGGATTCTTTGCATATTTATAATTCGACAGACCAGAAATACCGTGATTTTGCAATGTTTTCCGATAAAACCATACCGGAACTTTCCGTCATGCCATGGCCTCTCACTGACAGCGGGGATTATGACGAAACCTTCCTGTTTCCTATGGAAGTCGGGGCTAAAACCGAAACGATTCCAGCCGGCGTTTCAAGCTATGGGGATGATCCTCAGCTCTTCTATCCTTATACCATGCTGTCTGCAGTGTTTTCTTCACTGGACGATACGAAAGAATATGGAAATATTCCGAATCTTCCCCTGGAGAGTAACATAACCGTAGCGATTGGCATACGCTGCGAGGATCACCAACAGGCATACACCGATATCACGGAAATCCTGGAAAAAAATTCAAGGTCCGCGGATTCGCTGTACGATCTTTCCGCGTCCGCAGAGGAAGAGCGCGCTATGATCACTGTCATCAATATTTTTTCTTATGGATTTATTATTTTGATTTCGCTGATTGCCGCCGCCAATGTATTTAACACAATTTCAACGAATATCATGCTTCGGAAACGTGAATTTGCCATGTTAAGGTCCGTAGGGCTTACGCCTTTGGGATTCGGAAAAATGATGCGGTTTGAATGCCTGTTGTACGGCTGCAAGGGGCTCCTGTATGGACTTCCGGCCTCTTTCCTTGTCACCTGGCTGATCTACCGCTCAATCGCAAACGGGCTTGAAATGGGATTTTTTATTCCGTGGTACAGTATCGCAATCGCCGTCGGCAGCGTATTTGCAGTTGTGGGAGCGACTATGATTTACTCCATGCGCCGGCTTGCAAAAGAAAATACGATTGATGCATTGAAAAATGAGAACCTGTAATGGTATACTGAGGTTAACGATTATTTGGAAAGGACCTGCCATGCTTGCCGGAGTTTACCTTGCGAAAAAAAAGGACGGTAGCGTTTACTACCGCTCGAATATCACTTACAACAATAAACATATCAGCCTTGGAAGCTTTGACACGGAACAAAAGGCTCACGAAGCCTACAAAGAAGCCGGCGACATTCTTACCGCAAAGAATGTCGCTCCGGCTGACTGTTTCCGCGAATATAAGATTCTTGGCTTTGATAAAATCGTCTCACTCGCCAACTTTCGGGACAACAAGATTTACATCAAAAACCCCATTTATCTTCGGACAAAATATTTTCTCTATTATCTGTCTGCCCTCGAGGAACTGAAATTTGATACAGACGACCTTTTTTTCTATTCGAGCCACAAAATTTTAAAAAGGCAGGGTCATTTGTACGTCAACGACTACGGAATGCAGCTCTCAATACTCTCCCGCTACGGCATCAAAAATTACGCCGTAGCGGGCAAGGATTATAAATTTGCCAACGGCGATCCTCTTGACTACCGCTATTCCAATATTGTTGTCATCAACAAGTACACCGGTGTCACTGCCGTAGAGAAAAACGGAACGACACGTTACCGTGTCCAGATTCACCTAAACGGAAACCACAAGATTGGCACATATTCCACGGAGACGAAAGCCGCCGTCGCTTACAACAAAGCCGCAGACCTGGCAGCCGCGCATGGCATTGCGAAGAACCATACACAAAACTATGTATTAGAGCTTACCGCAAGAGAATACGCCGATGTCTACACAAACATCAAAATTTCCTCTAAATATATCGAATATCTGAAAAATGCCGCTCTGGCCTGATAATTCCTCTGTATATTACAAAAGAATCCGGCTCTGCCGGATTCTTTTGTTGTTTTACTTTTGGTTAATATAATTTACAAGTCCTTCACAGTCTATAATTTTCTGCATAAAAGGCGGAAACGCCTGTCCCCGGAATGTGGTTCCCTTCGTCTTATTCGTGATAACTCCGGTATCAAAATCCACTTCTACCTCATCTCCCGCTTCGATTCCTCTCGACGCCTCGGGACACTCTATAATCGGCAGCCCGATATTGATTGCGTTGCGGTAAAAGATTCTTGCAAAGGTCTCTGCAATTACGCAGCTCACCCCGGCCGCTTTAATTGCAATCGGCGCATGTTCTCTGGAAGAACCGCACCCAAAGTTTTTATCCGCCACAATGATATCGCCTGCCTGTACTTTATTTACAAATTCTTTATCGATATCCTCCATACAATGCGCTGCAAGCTCTTTCGGGTCCGAGGAATTCAGGTATCTTGCAGGAATGATTACATCGGTATCTACATTATCACCATATTTAAATACTACGCCGCATGCTGCTTTCATCTTCTTCCCTCCTATATTTCATCCGGACTTGATATTTTTCCGGTAATGGCGCTTGCTGCCGCAACTGCCGGGCTTGCAAGATAAATTTCGGAATCCACATGACCCATGCGCCCCACAAAATTACGGTTCGTTGTGGATATACAGCGCTCGTTTTCCGCAAGGATTCCCATATACCCTCCGAGACACGGTCCGCAGGTCGGTGTGCTGACAATCGCTCCGGCTTCAATAAAGGTGCGGATATATCCGGCCTCCATGGCATCCAGATAGATCTGCTGTGTCGCCGGTATCACAATCACACGCACTCCCTTTTTCACTTTCTTTCCCGCCAAAACAGATGCCGCAATCCTCAAATCCTCAAGCCTTCCGTTGGTGCACGAGCCGATAACAACCTGATCAATGGCTATGTCCCCGACCTTGTCAATCGTCTTTGTATTTTCCGGCAAGTGCGGGAATGCCACGGTCGGTTTTAAGGTACTTAAATCAATCGTATACTCCTCTTCATATTCCGCGTCTTCGTCCGCCTCATACACGGTATACGGACGCTTTGAATGCTCTTGCATGTATGCCTTCGCCACGTCATCCACCGGGAAGATTCCGTTTTTGCCTCCCGCTTCAATTGCCATATTCGCAATTGTAAAACGGTCATCCATACTTAAATACTGTATCCCCTCTCCGGTGAACTCCATAGACTTATAAAGCGCGCCGTCCACGCCGATCATCCCGATAATGTGCAAAATCACATCCTTGCCGCTAACCCATTTTGCAGGCTTGCCGACAATGTTAAATTTAATCGCGGAAGGCACCTTAAACCACGCCTTTCCCGTCGCCATTCCGGCAGCCATATCCGTGCTTCCCACTCCTGTCGAAAAAGCGCCCAGCGCACCGTAGGTGCATGTGTGGGAATCGGCTCCGATAATAACGTCTCCCGCTACCGTCAAACCTTTTTCCGGAAGCAGCGCATGCTCAATGCCCATCTCTCCCACATCAAAATAATTTGTAATGTCGTGCTTACAGGCAAATTCCCGTACGCATTTGCAATGCTGCGCCGATTTTATGTCTTTGTTCGGGACAAAATGATCCAGCACAAGCGCAATCTTATCCTTATGGAACACTCCGTCCACCTTCATTTTATCCATCTCATGTATGGCGACCGGTGACGTAATATCATTTCCAAGCACCAGATCAAGATCGGCTTCGATCAGCTGGCCTGCGGTTACGGTTTCCAGTCCCGCATGTGCCGCAAGAATTTTCTGCGTCATTGTCATTCCCATATGAATGTCCTCCTTCATTTCTTAATTTTATGTGAGTGTATGATATCTATGTTGCCATTCTAGCATAGATAATGATATAATGGAAATACATAATAAATATGTTTGCTATGATTTGAAGTTATGGTATCAGGGCAGCTTGTCTGAACTGTTACAAGTTATGAAAGAATAACGTCATTGAAAGGAGACAATTATGGTACAAAGTCTTTCCTGCTACCGGATTTTTTACACCGTAGCCAAAACCAAAAATATTTCTAAAGCCGCGAAGGAGCTTTATATCAGCCAGCCGGCCATCAGCAAGTCTATCCAGAAGCTGGAGGACAATTTAGGCTGCGAACTGTTTCGGCGCAGCTCCAGAGGGGTTCTTTTGACAGAGGAAGGAGCGCTTCTCTATACGCATGTCAGCGCTGCCTTTGAAACGCTCGCGCTCGGCGAGGATAAATTAAAAAATTCTTTAGAGCTTGGCATGGGACATTTAAAAATCGGCGTCAGCTCCACCCTTTGCAGATATATCCTTCTCCCCTATTTAAAAGAATTTACAAAGCATTATCCGCATATCAATATTTCAATTGCCTGCCAGTCCTCCAACGAAACGCTTCGCCTGCTGGAGGAGAACAAAATTGATGTTGGATTAATCGGCAAACCGTCAGGCTTAAAGACCACCGATTTTTTTCGCCTTGCAGAGATTGAGGATATCTTCGTGGCGACTAAAACATATCTCGACAATTTGAAAAAGCGCGGCATGGAATCGGACTCCATTCTCTCCAACTCCACACTCATGCTGCTCGATAAAAATAATATGACCAGACAGTATATTGACGATTACTTACAGGAGCATCAAATTGCCGTCCGCGATTCCATCGAAATCTCTTCCATGGATCTGCTGATAGAATTTGCCAAAATCAATCTCGGCGTCGCCTGCGTCATCCGCGAGTTTGTTAAACAGGAGCTTGCCGACGGAACCTTCGTCGAAATCCCTCCGGGATTTCCGATGCATAAACGCGAGGTCGGATTCGCCTACAAAAAAACGTTAAAGCCTTCAAAATCATTAGAATTGTTTATTCATTTTTATCATACTTACAAGCCGGAAGGGTAACTTGTCCCTTCCGGCTTCTCATAAATTCTAATCTCGTCCAAACAAATCCCGTGTATAAACTTTATCCATCACATCATCCAGACTTTTATCGTACCTGTTTGCAACTATACTGTCACTTATCGCTTTGAACCGTTTTAAATCATTCACAATTCTGCTCCCGAAAAATGTTTCTCCGTCCTTCAACGTCGGTTCATAAATAATCACAGCAGCGCCCTTAGCCTTAATTCGTTTCATAATTCCCTGTATAGATGACTGCCGAAAGTTGTCCGAATTCGATTTCATTGTCAGTCTGTATACGCCGACAATAATTTCTTTTTCCGAATCCACGCTCCATTCATTGTTGTTGGAATAACTGTAATATCCTGCTCTCTCTAACACCCGATCCGCTATAAAATCCTTACGCGTTCTATTACTCTCTACAATAGCAGACATCATATTTTGTGGCACATCTTCATAATTCGCCAATAACTGTTTCGTATCTTTTGGCAGGCAGTAACCCCCATAACCAAACGACGGATTATTGTAATGCTCTCCGATTCTGGGATCCAGGCATACACCGGTAATAATTTGCCGGCTGTCCAATCCTTTCAGCTCCGCATAAGTGTCTAACTCGTTAAAATAGGAGACTCTCAGCGCCAAATATGTATTTGCAAACAGCTTCACGGCTTCTGCCTCTGTGAACCCCATAATTAACGTATCAATATTTTCCTTAATTGCCCCCTCCTGTAAAAGGGCGGCAAAGGTTTTCGCTTCTTTCACCAGCCGTTTATCATTTAAGTCGGTACCTACAATAATCCTGGAGGGATACAGATTATCATATAAAGCTCTTGATTCACGTAAAAATTCCGGACTAAAAATAATATTCCTGCTTCCCGTTTTCTTACGAATACGCTCTGTATATCCGACTGGAATTGTCGACTTAATTATCATAATCGCGCTTGAATTGCACTTCATTACCGAATCAATCACAGCCTCTACCGCAGAAGTATCAAAAAAATTCTTTTTGCTGTCATAATTTGTCGGAACAGAAATAATAACATAATCTGCCGCTTTATAAGCGGCTTCCTCATCCAAAGTAGCGACCAAACTCAAATCCTTTTCTTCCAGATACTCTTTTATGTAGTCGTCCTGAATCGGCGATTTCCTATTATTAATTAATTCTACTTTTTCCGGAACAATATCTACCGCGGACACTTCATTATTCTGCGCTAATAATACAGCGATTGAAAGTCCGACATATCCTGTTCCCGCTACTACGATTTTCATTCAATCCCTTCTTCCTCAAATCAAATTCAAGCGGCTCATATCAACTACTTAATTTGTCTTTTATAGATTAAAAATTTTTTCAGTTTTTCCATCTTTATTACGTCCAAAAACCAATTGATCGAATCATTATATTCCTTTGAAAAACAAAAAAGCATAATCCAGATCATATTAGGTAAGATGCAGCATATTACTGTCAAAATAAAAAATCCCATTATCCCATCCATTTGAATTATAGATGTCACCTTATAGGTAATGCATGCGCTGAAAATAGTTGCCGCTAAATATTTAAAATTTTGAATATAAAAACTCTTTGATGAAATACCTTTAAAATAATATTTATAAACGATCTGTGTACTCAAAACATAATTAAAAATAAGCAGCGAAATGATCGTAGCCGCTATAATTCCCATAACTCCAAAATATCTCGCAAGGATCCAATTAAGCGCTACATTTGCAACCGTCTCTCCGATCGCCCGATATCTTTGCTGCCAATATAGGCCGGCTCCCTGCAAATATATGATTCTTATATCACCCAGCTTCAGAACATAATAGTATAGACAAAATAAAACAACTGTTTTTATATCAAAAAGATAGTCCTTCCCAACCCATAAAACCATAAACGGCTGTATCAAACAAAACAAACATGTAGTTGTCCAACTGCTCATCCACATGTACAAAAAATTGATTCTATTCATTTCTTTATGATTTTTTTCCACCGTCTCTGTCGCAATACTATTACCGATAATAGACGCAATGGAACTAGGCATAATTGTCAGTATGGACGTCACCGCACTTATTATCATATAATAATTGCCGTACATCGCGGTCGCGACAAGACCAATATATGCGGATGTAAATACGCTATCCAGGGAATTTCTAGTAGTCTGGCATATTTTACTAACCGATAACCCAACAACATTATGGACGATCGCATTCCTCGTCTCTTTATCCAACGAGCCCTTGCAGCAATAATCCGGATATCTTTTATCCACAACATATGACGTATAGAGGTTATTAATAAGTGTACAGACAGGTAAAACAATTAAATATAAATAATAATTTTGTACTAAAACCAAAATAAGGATCTGGCTCACATTCAAAATAATTTTTACAGAAACATCTATTTTACTTATAATATCATTTCTCTGTAATGCCACTAGAATACTGTTTTTATACGCAAACAACCAATAGCTTATGGATGTATTTATTAGATATATAAAAAACAAAATGTGTATATTTATACCCTCCGGATACGAATCCTTGATAAAATATTTTAAAAAGGGCATCAGAATAATTCCCACAACAAAAATCACACACCCTATGACTGCGTATATCTTTCGGAACGTATTTAAAATTTCACATATTTTTTTCCTGTCGTTATCTGCTATCGGCTTATACATACTGTAAACAATCGCTTCACTGAACCCCAGTTCCGCTAAATTCAGCACTTGCAGAATTGCGCTAAACAGACTGTTTAAACCCAAATACCCTGCGCCTAACATCTGTATCATTACCGTACGCAAAACAAACGGAAACAGAATAGAAACAAATCTGTTTATCACTCCAAATGTTAAATTCCTTTTTGCATTTAAACTTCTTTCAAATTTCATGATCCCATTCACCAGATGCCATATCTATTTTTCCAATTCTGTACTATTCTTCATACTTCTAAACGAAAAACCCACCAAACACAAAAATATGATGTTAATCGGCTTCCCAAAAAAAGTAAATACATTTTCAAATAATTCAATGCCAACATAAATAATGGTCGTTACCAAAATAAAATAATTATTTACATTCGGATATTGCCGATAATTTTTGATGGAATGTATCAATATATAAATCATAAAAATGATAAACATGATAAAAGGCAATATTCCGTACCGCAATAACCAATTAAAAAATTCACCGTTAGAGTTTAAAGAACTATCAGCATTTCCAATCCATGTCGCATTCTGAAGTATATTTTTCCAAATATCGTCTCTTCCTGATAAGATATTAAACACACCCCATTTATGAAGGAAAAAATTCAATAGCATCTCATAATTGCTGAAAATCATATATAAAATAGCAACTAAAATTACAGACAATATTAAAAAATGCTTTTTTTTAAGTTTCCTGTTTTTAAATATAAAAATACCAAACTCATTGTGCAGATAAAAAATTAAAAACAATAAAATTGCAAGAACACAAAGCAGCGCTATTGTCCGTGACGAAGAAAGAGCCACAAATACCAAAGATATTCCCAGCAAAAGCAGGCTAATCCATTTCCAAAGTTTATTTTTACTAATCAGAAACAGATA
Organism: uncultured Roseburia sp.; assembly: GCA_947564465.1. Lineage (GTDB taxonomy): Bacteria > Bacillota > Clostridia > Lachnospirales > Lachnospiraceae > Roseburia_C. The sequence goes on from CANOCV010000010.1 coordinate 55,477, forward strand.
ACACGCGCCCAATATTCCCCCCATTAATGTCATTGCAAACTGATTGGAATTAATATTTGTTCCCTGATAATACACAAATGTATTTATTCCAACCTGAAAAAAACATCGGTAAGCAAGATATGCATTGATTAGCACTGCTGCAATTGCTAATTCAACAATTGACATGCTTCCGTTTTCTACGATAATAAAATAGAAAATAAACATCAATAAATGCCTTAAGATAATGTCGTAACTGATATTTCCTCCAATAATTGCCGGTATAAAGCTAAGCAGCAAAAATAAATATATTACCGCGAATTGTAAGATTTCCCTCCTCAGTATTAACTTTTTTTGTGAGAGAAGAAATCCTGTCGCAAGCGAACAAATAATAATCACTCCCACTCCCAACGGATGTAAATATGAACTATACGATTTTCTTGCATCGCAGGGAATAATAAAAACGGCAAACAATGCAATAATGTATATATACCTTACAAATTTTACTTTTAACTGTTTCACATTTATAGTGTTCATTTCACTTCCTCTTTTTACGATTTTTTTTCTGACGATATTTTATAAATACCTCTAACAGATAAAAACATCTAAATTTTATCAGGACAAATTTTGTCCTCTCAATAATTCCGGTAAAATCATTCACATTTAAGACATGTACGGCCTTTTTTATATTCAACTTTATATAATCCTCTTTTGCTTCTTTCCTGTTGATTTTTCTTTTATTCGGATTTTGAAAGTTAAAATAATCAAGATAAAGAATCTCAAAATACTGCAGATACCTTAACATGTACTTTATATGTTTACTGTCCAATCCCTCCCTGGAATTCTCCTTCAAAAATGTATCTACCGCGTTTATAAACGCATATGCCCGAGATCTGGCCGTTGTACTGTATTTGTTACAAATTGATTCGAAATTTTGATAGTAAACATACGAATTCAGTTTTTTATATTTCACAGACTGTGTTCTGCAAAAAGCATAAACCATAAATGCTCTATCCTGGGACTTTCGCAAATTAGAATCAAATTTCAAATTATTATCGAATAAAAATTTTCTCCTGAATGCCTTTGCCCAGACCGCACCGGCAAAATAATCCGGATATTTTTTCCCGCAAAACAATGAATTTCTAATCAGTTCATTTACATCTGGCGGCTCTTCTTTATCACTGATTTGTACTCGTATCTTGTTCTCACGCGCATCCATCCTCGTATAATCAAATAAAATAATATCCTCATTTGAATCTTGCAGTTCTTCTATACAAGTCCAAAAATCATCGTTTATAAAATCATCCGGATCTACAAACACAAGGTATTGTCCCTTACTTTTAACAATTCCGTAATTCCTCGCCACCGAGACGCCCTGATTGTCCTGATGATAAACGCTTATTCTGGGATCCATTTCAGAGAGCGCATCGCACTCTCCGCGAACTTCACGAGCAGAACCGTCGTCCACTAATATAATTTCAATGTCTTTCCTCTTACATTTCAAAATACAATCCACACATCGTCTTAATAAATTAGTCGGTGTATTATATACCGGAATGATAAACGAGATAAGCATTTCATATTCCATCAAATTATCCTCCATACTATATTGTCCCAGGCTATATACGCTTAAAAAAACGGACGGCCGTCTTCTTCAAAAATTTTCCAAAATATGACCTATATTCCGGACTCTTTATAGAAAAACGCACATAGTTCAATATTCGTATCAAGCTAAGCCATATCAAAAAAATTCTGGGCGATTTAAGATATTTTCTGCAATAATATATCTCAGATTCTACAAAAGCCGCATACGCCGCCGGCCTGTTGGCAGCCGTAGAGTATCCATGATGATGAATCACTGTATATTCCGGGATAATATATGTATCATAGCCTTTCATTTCCATTTTGCAGGAAATAATATTTTCTTCTTCATACAAGAAGGTATTTTCATCAAAGCAGCCGATTTTTTTTACACATTCACTGCGAAACATAAAACAGCATCCGGATACGCCAAACACTCGAAGCGGAAAAGTGTATTTATCAATATCTATATGAAAATTGTCGCAAAAACGCTTAGATGCGAAACCCAACGGTGTATTTCTTAAAATCCATAAATATTTCCCTGGCAAAGTCATCTTACAGCCAAGGTTCGTCTCCTGCGTCTTACCGCCCGGCAAAACAATTTTAGGCGCGGCGATACCGGCCTTATCGTTGTTTTCAAGAAACTCCGACAGCCCCGTAAGAACGTCACCGGTAAAGATAATGTCGTTATTGGCTATCAAAATATAATCACAATGATCCTTTAACGCTTCTTTTATTCCAATGTTATTTCCCGCGGAATATCCTCTGTTTTCTTTCGCTCTGAAATATGTTATGTTCCCGTTTTCTTTTACTACTTTTTTTATTCCCTCAGTAGGCAGCGTTTCGGAATGATTGTCCACTAAATATATTTTGTATGACGTTTCGATAGGAGAAGATAAAATACTATTTACACACTTCTCCGTCACATCCCATGTATTGTATGTTAAAATTACGATACCTGTCATATCAGTTTTCCTTATCCATATACAAAGCCTTACTCCACGCTTCTATAATTTGTTTATTTGCAAATGTTGTTTCGGATAAACGAATTGAATTTCTCTGATACTCTATCAATGCTTTCTTATTTTCTAATAAAAAACTGATTTTTTCAGACAGAAATTTTACAACACTGCCTTCAACATAATTGTTATATAAATGATTCTTTCTTTTTCGTTTTAACCTTGCATTTAAGGTATTATCCGCATTCCAATAACGCACTGGCGGCTCCAGCAAAAAACCATTGTAATCATTTTTTACAATTTCATTAATTGCATAGACGTCTGTGGCTAGAAAAGAACATCCATATTTCAATGCTTCCAGTAATGTTAATGGGAAGCTGTCCATTCTTGTCATATGAATCAAAATATTTGCTTTTTCATAAAAAGCATTCAATTCATTCTTCGTAAATGTAAAATCATAAAGAGAAACATTCGATAATCCCCTTAATTTATCCAGAGTTTGCCTCTCCAAGGAGTCGAGTTTTGTAATAATATCAAAATGGAGCTTCTTATTTTTATCCCACTCATTTTTCTCGATTGCATCGAGAAGCTCCCCTCCGCCTTTCAAATAAAACTGTGAAGATATATACAAGCAATGAATAACAGAAGAATTTATTTTTTTTTCAAATTCTGTATTTGTAATCTCATCCTTCACATATGGATAGATCTGTTTTATTTCCAGTGATTTCGGAATATTATAATATTTTGGAATGGTCTCAAAACAAGCCTTATTTAAGCACACAATAGATTTCAGGTTTGTATCTATAAACGAGCGTTTCAAATTCCTCTTACCTAATATAGAACAGGCTCTCTTCGGCTGATAATGAACTAATGCAATCGGACTTTCCAACACCAGCACATACGGTCTGTTCGTTTTTAAAAATCTGTTATAGCTCAAAAATCCATCTGCAAAATCACTTTCTGTCCGCACACTCTGATAAACTCCTAAAACGTTCCAGATTTTCCATTGGCTTAAGTTCCACATTATACTTTTTGAATTTTGAGAGATGTTATCGTTTTGCCTCTTCTCTGAAATAATAAATTCAATATTTTTCACATCTGCATGAAACAAGCTATTCCAAAAACCTCTGTTTGCATGTACCGGAATGATTTTAACCGTTTTCTTTTTGGTGTCGTCTACCATCCTAACGCTCCCCTTCTATCATTTCGAAAATTGTTTGATATGAAGTTTTTCTGTCAAACATTTCTTCTCCCATTCTTCTGTTGTTTTTTCCCATTTCCAGTCTCTTCTCCCTGTCAGTCACTAAATCCATGATTTGTTTCGCAAGCTCCCCCGCATTTCCATTTTCACAATTGATACCTGCATGATATCTACTCAGTAATTCTCTGTATTCCGGGCACTCCTGTGTACTGATTACCGGAAGGCCCGCCGCTGCATAATCGCCAACTTTATTTATAATGCTCTGCGCCGCCCCGTGCATAATCGGATTCACCGCTATATCACATTCCGTGAGACGTGTTATCATCTCTGTATACTCTAATCTTCCGGTATATTCCACATCCACGCCCAAGTATCTGCTGTACGCTTCAAATTTTTTGCGAAGCGGTCCGTCGCCTATCACACGGAAGCGTATATTATTTATTTTCTTTTCCTTCAGCGCTTTCAGCGCGTCAAATACAATCGTCAAATCGTAACTATGTCCAAGCGCCCCCACATATACCAGACGTACCACCGCGTCATTTTTACTTAACTTTTCTTTTGCCGCGTATTGGTCAAACACTGCCAATTCCGTACCTAAGTAAACAGCCAGTCCCTTTTCACATTTTTTACTTACACTTAGCGCCCGATTCATGTAGGTTTCGGATACGGCCACAATCTTATCCGCGTTACGATATATATAATCAGCCCTTCTTTTCATAGGCGCAAACAACAGATTGCTTAAAAGCGGAATATCAATTACCATCTGAAAAGCTTCCGGCCATAAATCCTGTATGTCAATGATAAGTTTTATCCCCTCTGTCCCTGCATACTTTGTTACTACACCTGCCACGTCTAACGACGGAACCGAACAATAGATGACATCAGGATGTTTCCTTATTTTTAGATACTGCCTCACGCGTTTGGCAAACCCCGCATGACTTATCAAACGCCCGACAGATACGTTTTTCCTGTAACCGGGTTCCTCAAGCATTGTCAATCTATATGGCAATTCCTCTATCTGCTCCTGCGATATAATCCTTCGCTGTTTACGGCTATGCGAAAACGTACTTGTCACCACCTCAACTTTATTATTGTTATCCTGTGCCAGTCTACCGGCAAGGTAATGAAATCTTCCGTTTCCCTTCTCAAAAGGTGTCTGTGTAAAATGCGCCACCATCAATATATCTCTCATGAAACTGTATACTCCTTACATATTACTGCCTGTACGCCGGAAAATATCCCTTGCTGTCCGGCTCGACGCCTCCCTTAATGCAAAGCTTTTCATAAATATCCCGATTCCACACCTTACGCCCTATGTAAAAATCAAATTCTGTATTTTGTCCGAACTGCTTTTTAAATGTATACAGACTATCCTCTAAATCACCGGAACGTCCCCCTCCATGATGAATCAGGCTATATCCTTTTTCCTTCCCCCACAGAGTCACCGCATATCTCAAAACATACGCCGGGGATAAATGCAGATATTCGCTGAGCGTGCCCGAAAGATGTATATGAATTACATTTTCCCATGCAAAGTAAAAGCCGGCAGCAATCACCTTCCCCTCATACAACGCTTCCACTAATATGATGTTGTCCCTAAAATACTTCAGACACCGTTCAAAATAATCATCCGAAAAATAATAATACTCACCTGCCCCGTTTCTTCTCATAGTGGAATAATATACTTCTTTGAAACCTGATATATCATCCGGCCTCTCTGTGATGCGATAAGTGATGCCATCTCTGATTGCCCGACGGATTCTCTTTCTGCAGCTTTTGGAAAATTCTTCCGAAACCGGATCCTCATAAGCATCAAGATTCGTCCCTACCGTTTTTCTGTCAAGTTTCGCATCATAAACCTTCTGAAAATCTACGCCGTTCCCAACAATCGGATGAAAACGAATAAACTCACTGACAATATTATGTTCTCTACAATACTCTGCAAACTCTCTCTCATAAGCGTCTAACAACGCGTCTTTTTTTCCCGGCTCACACTCTGCAATCACCGGTCCTCCATATCCATATGGGGAAACAATGTCATAATATTGTTCGCCATTGATTTTTGTATGGATTGCACGCAATATAAACATATGATTCACAATTCCATAAGCTGTGCCGATTTTCTTGCAAATCGCTTTTCCATCCTCTATCGGTTCATTGACAATCCCATACTCTTTCTGAAAATATATATCCATCAAACCGTCTCCATACATACGATAAATGACTGCTGTCTCATTCTTCGGAAATAATATGCTTCACAACATCCTGCATCAGATAAGCGCCTTTTTTGTTTTCAATGTATTCAGCCGCAAGAAGCGCCCCATTCGCAAATGCCATCCTTGAAAACGATTCATGCTCAATTGTTATCTTTTCGTAACCATTAGACGCAGTTACCTCATGTACTCCAACGTAACCATTCAATCGAACCGAATGTATAGGTACATCCTCCTTATCAATCGCCTGTGAAATCATACGGGCAGTAGTCGTAACCGGAGCCTTATCCTTTGGATGACGCTCTATAATTTCAAAATCAAAGTCGGGAAAAACCTTTGATAAGCGTTTCACAAAATCCATCAAAAGATTAATTCCGACTGTCAGGTTCGGTGCGTATACAACTCCTATATTTAACTTTTCCGAAAGATCCTGAAATTTGCTAATTTCCTCAATGGAATGATTTGTGGTACAGATCACCAGATTAGCTTTCAGATTTCCACACAATTCAATCAAAGGAAACGCCATATCGCGATGGGAAAAATCAATGACGACATCTATGTCGTAAGCATTTTGGCTGTCCAAAATTTTTTCAGGCGACGTAATTACAATTCCGACCGTTCTTCCTTTCCCATACAAAATTTCCCCAATATCCATTCCCTGTTTTGTACTGGTGCTTCTGCATATGACTGTCTGTAATGTGTGCGCATTATGATCCAAAATATTTTTTGCCAATGCCTGTGCCGCTCTTCCAAATCCACAAATTGCAAGCTTCATTTCTTTCCTCCTAATTTCATAAATTCATCTCTTTAAAATATGAGACTATTTACTGACATCAACATTTCTTTGCCATCACAATCTACAACACTCAGCTCTTTATAAATCTCTTCAATGGCCGCCTTCAGTTCCGCATCTCTTCTCTCTTTCAGGTAGATTCTTGCTAAATCCTTTCCCTTATTTACAGTGTCTCCTACCCATGACGTTTGAATAATATTCACAACATCTGCTCTGGACTCTATCTTCTCCAGTCCCTTTATAGACGTTATCACTCCACCATTCAGCAATATAGACAGTACCCCTCCGACGCCGTCAAACTTCGGATTGCATACTTCTTTTATTGCCCGATCTCCCATATGTCCTGTCAGTTGAAAATCAATCAAGTATTCCAATGGGCTATATCCACAAAAAGCCTCTGTAATCTCCGCAAAAGTCCCTCCCATTCTATAACCCATTTCGCAAATATAAAATTGATTATCCTGATAAAATGCCTGAACAAATATTACTCCATTATTAAATTTTTCGGATTCGAACATTCCGCATAATTGTTCTGCAACCTTCTTGGCACAAGCCAGGTGCTCCGATGGGTATTTGAGAAGATTAGCATGATTGATGGGCGTATTTTTTCGATCTTCCGTTACTATTTTATCTGCCATAGCCGAGAGCATTACCGTTCCGTCTTGTGCAATAAAGTCAAACAAAACATCTGCTCCCGTCATATATTTTTCGATTACAATTTTTTTCTGTTTCGAATACTTTAACGCCTCTGAAAACGCATTTTTCATCTCCTCCTCATTAAAGCAGATGGTCACTCCCCTTGAGCCACTGCCGTCCACAGGTTTTATGACTGCCGGGTACTCGATATTCCTCAAAGCATCCTCATCCGGCATGTTTCCATAGTAATACTCCGGTATTACCTGTATAGAATGCTTTTCGCACATCTGCTTAAATAATCTTTTATCGGTAGATATTTTTATCTGCTCTTCGGTTCCATAAAAAGGAATGCATGCTTTTTTGCATATTTTTTGCGCCAAAACGGCATTATCATCATTAAAACCCGAAATCAGACCATCCGCTCCCGTCCGATATATCAATGCCACCATTTCATCAATATCTGTAACGCTTGTCATAAATGACTCGTCTGCCAATTTTTTAGCGGGAGAATCACTATAATAATCCGCAACCATTGTATAGACATGATTCTTTTTTGCTACTCTGACTATGTTTGAACTATGCGCGTCTCCCCTCATAACAAGTAATTTTTTCCCCTTTATTTCATCGATCATATCATTTACCCCACCCTTTACCGTCATATTTTTCTCTGCCTGTACTATGAGATACAATTTAGAACTTCACAGATATATCGCATTTCTTCCCGCCCATAGCGTTGATCGCATGGAATACACAATATATGACCGTATATGTACCTGCCCGCATCGCTAATATTCTGAATGTGTTCATATTTCGGCCAAACTACCGGACAATAAATCTTCTTTTCCGCCAACCTCTCCTGTATGCTTTTCCTTTGGTTCTCCTGTATGATATAAATTGGAAAATAAAGCGGTGTTTCATCGTCATTTAATTCTCCCATAACGGGCTTGAAGAAATTGCTCTTTTTTAAATGTCCATACAGATATACATAATTCCTTTTTCTTGCATTTGTAACAAAATCATAATCTACATGACGCAAAATGCGCTCTGTCGCATCATTGATCCGATAAACATCATCATATTTTATGAACTTGCTTTTCAGCTTTGAAAAGCTATCCGTAAATTCTTTTTTAGAGACTGTAATTTCACTGTTGATGTAAGCCTTTTTTAATTGAAATGCCCTGTCTGCCAATTCAATCATTTCCGCAACCGGCGGTCTGCCTGGAACTGTAATTGGAACGCGCGTGGAAAGCAAAACCCCCCCTTCCGGAACGGCAAAAAATTTTCTGAGACTTGCAACATAAAAGTCTGCGCCTGTCTTTTTAAAGCTCGAAAGAATGCACTGTGTCAAATCCTCAATGACAATAATCTTATTCTGACGGCAATACTCAATGATGCTCTCCTTATCACGTAGAGTATTAAATCCAAAATAACTCTGAATATAAAATACTTCCGGCAACGTTTCTGATATTTTTTTCAATATAGCAGAGCTGTCAATTTCCAGATTTTTTTCTACCGGATAATAAAAAATCTGCCAACCTTCCTTTTCAAACGGAATGACAACCGTCTCACATGTAAATTCCGGGAGCAGCGCGCGCTTTACTCTCCCATGATTCATTTTTAAAAAAGAGCGAATTGCACTTCTGCCGGAAATATAAAATTTACTGTCAACCGGTTCCATAAGACCGGCAATTTCAAATTTCCGCTCCTCCCCGGACATAGGATAATCCCAAAAATCACTCCCTATTTCCCGCAGCATTCAGTTCATTCTCCTTTAACTGGCAAATTCGATATGTATGAAAATCCCCCTGACTTCCCGGTTCCACAATATCCGTCTTTGCAAATACCTTTTTTATCGTCAGACAAATAATTTTAATATCCAGCTTCAACGAAATATGTTTTATATATTCAATATCATATTCCAGCCTCTTATCCCAATTTAGAGCCGTTCTTCCATTTACCTGCGCTAACCCTGTTAACCCCGGCAACACATCATGTCTGTGTTTTTCCGCATCGCTGTAATATGGCAGATATGCAATTGCAAGCGGCCTGGGTCCCACGATAGACATATCGCCCCTGATAATGTTTATCAATTCCGGCAATTCATCCAAGCTTGTCGCTCTAAGCTTTCTGCCAAATGATGTAAGACGTTTTTCATCGGGCAGCATTTTTCCATTTTCATCCTTTGCATTACTCATAGACCTGAACTTATACATATCAAATATTTTTTCATCTTTTCCCGGCCTTTGCTGCCTAAAAAGCACCGGGCTGCCAAGCTTAATCCGAACCAAAATGGCTGTTATCAGCATGACCGGGCTAAGAACAACAAGCGCTGTCAGAGCAAGCACAAAATCAAGACACCGCTTTATGTATTTTTTATAGATTTCCTTTTTGTGTTTCTGCATTCTCAAATCACCAACCCAAAGCAACTCTTTATCATCTCAATCACAACATCCTGTGTGTCCTCTGTCATTTTAATATCGCTCGGCAGACATAAGCCTCTTGCAAACAGATCCGCCCCCACATCTTCGCCTTCTTCCGCCGTGACAAATTTTCTGTCCTCATACACAGGCTGCATATGCATCGGCTTCCAGATCGGCCTGGACTCCACATTATACTCCTCAAGCTTCTCCCGAATCATATCCGGGGTCACTCTTTTCCATTCGACACTCTTTCCCTCTGACACTTCCCTATCAATAAGTAAACAGCTCAGCCAGAAATTTGGCTCTGTGTCTATAAGATATGGGTTCATGCTGATTGGAAGATTTTTCAATCCTTCTTTATAACGCATATAAATATCTTTTTTGCGCTTTTTATGTTCATCAAGATGAATAAGCTGTCCCCTTCCAATTCCCGCCACTATATTGCTCATTCGATAGTTATAGCCAATCTCTTTATGCTGATACCACGGAAAACTTTCTTTCGCCTGTGTCGCCCAAAAACGCGCTTTATCAGCGCCCTCTTTGTCATCCGTCAGAAGCGCTCCTCCGCCGCTGCATGTAATAATTTTGTTCCCATTAAAACTAATGATATTGTATTTTCCAAATGTCCCGGTCTGTTTTCCCCGAAACGTCGCTCCCAGTGATTCGGCGGCATCTTCAATCAGCACTGCATGATACTTCTCACAAATTTCTTTAATTTCATCCAATTTTGCCGGTGTTCCATAAAGATTTGCCACAATCACTGCCTTTGTGTCAGGATACATAGAAAATGCCTTCTCTAAAGCAACCGGATCCATATTCCATGTATCACGTTCACTGTCAATAAATATTTGTTCTCCATTTTCATAAGAAACAGGATTTACTGTGGCCGCAAATGTCACATCCGAGCACATGACTTTATCGCCCCGTCCGACTCCCGCCAGCTTTACCGCCAAATGAATCGCCTCTGTTCCTGCCCCAAGCGCCACAACTTCTTTGCACCCTACATACTCTCCGATTCCTTTTTCTAGCTGATCTAAGTTTTCTCCGATTGTAGATACCCAGTTTGTATCAAAAGCATTCTTCACAAAAAACTGCTCATCTTCATGCATTGTCGGCGATGAAAGCCAAACTCTGCTTTCAAACCTTTCAAATTCCATGCCTCTTATCCTTTCCATTATCCGCACCGTTAACGGCAGTGTGAATTTAAATGTAGTATTACAGTTTATATCAAACTCTTTTGTAAAAATATGAATTTTATCTATACACCGTTTTTTACCCTTTTCACATTCCCGGCACAAACGGGGCACCCCGAACGCTTCTTGGATGTTCTTGAAAATACCGCCGCCTGCCAAACGTGCCCTTCCTCACACTGCCACCAGATACGTTTTCCGCTTCCCGGCCGTATATGCCTGGGAGACAACTCATTGTTCAGTCCCGGATGCCACTGCTTCGCCACCTCCGGATACATCGTTTCAAGATCATTAAAACCCGGCCATGCCTTTTTTCCGCTGCAATACGGACATGCCTGCCCCCGCAGCGAACGATTTTCCACTGTGGCCTGCCACTCATGTCCCAAAGCACATTGCCACCAAATTTTTCTGTCACTCCCCGCCGTAACATCAGAGGGCTGTAATTCTCCGTTTTTAGCCGGATGCCACTCTTTTGCCACCCTCGGATTGACTGTTTTTAAATCGTTAAACCCACTCAGCGCTTTTTTGTTCGCACAATAAGGACAGCCGCGCCCCCGCAGCATACGATCCTTCACCGTACTTTGCCATATATGTCCTTTTTGGCACATCCACCAAACTTTTTTGTGGGACGCATAGCTGATGTCCTCTATTTTTTCGCTTCGGTTTCTCTCCAAGTCCCATTCGGCGATTAAATATTCCATATGATTTGTCTCACAATACTCAACGGCGTTCATAACTATTCCCTCATCATACACAATAGTTTTTCTATTGCGAACTTTTTGTCTGTAAATATTCTTATTTTAAACAACTGTAATGGTATCACTACTTCAATTAAAAGTCAACTTTTCAGAATAATTTTCAACAATTTCCCAAAATCTTTGTTGCTATTCGGTCACTTATATAGTATTGAGTGATTTGACGGACGCCATTTTGCATCCAAACTTCATTTTATAGACGAGGATAACGCGCCGCCGGACTAACCGCTAACATTGACTAAAGGTCTCTCAGGAAAGCCTTCGAGACCAAGTCAAAGTAGGCGGTGGATTCCGCCTCTGCTAAGAACATCCTCTCATTGTCTTTAAAATGAAGTTGGATGCGGGATGGCTGTATCTCAAAACATGCCATTTAAAGCACGGTATTCGTGGTCAAAAAAATGGTAGATAATTGATTAGAAGTTATACCAAAAATGAAGAGGAGGAAACAGAAATGCCAAGAAAGGGCGAAAATATCAGAAAGCGAAAAGACGGAAGATGGGAGGCACGCTATTTTAAAGGACGGGATGAACATGGACGCATTCGTTACGGATATGTTTATGCAAAGACATATCGACAAGTACGCGAAAAGAAAACACATATGATTCAGCAGATGGTCAAAAAAGATGTTTGCATCCCTATTGAATCGGAGATCAATACGATTGAATGTTTAAGCCAGATATGGATGAGGGATAAGAAAGAACGGGTTAAGCCAAGTACATACGCAAATTATGAATCAATTATCATGAAGCATATTGAGGGTGTATTCGAGAAGAATCTGAAACAAATTACGAAAAAGGATATCTATTCGTTTGTCGAATCTCTGGCAAAGAAGGAGCTGCAGGCATCGACAATACGCTCAATCACAGATGTTCTCCGCTATATTTTAAGAAAAGGCAGCCAGATGGGAATAATCGAAAATGAGATTGCGGAGTGCTGCATCTACCGTAGCGGTAGAAATACTGTCCGCGTTTGCAGCGGGGACGACAGAGAAAAAATTGAGCAGATTCTCTTTTCAATTGATAATCTGTTTGCTACGGGGATTTTGTTGATGCTTTCCACAGGGATCCGTGTCGGGGAGTTATGCGGTATTCGCTGGGAAGATATCAATTTTGAAGAAAAAACCTTTCGTATCATTAGAACAATCCAGCGCATAAAAAATGATGGAAATGAGAGGGAAAAGGGAAAAACTTATATTCATATCGGAATACCCAAAACAGAAACATCTTTACGTGCTATTCCGATACCAACAAAGCTGTATTCTTTATTGCAAAAGTATAAGAGCCTTCCTTCACATTATCTTCTGACAGGGAGTTCTTCCTGCATGGAGCCGCGAAATGTGCAAAAGCGTTTTGAGACAATTCTTCGTCGAAATCAAATAACACATTATAACCTGCATTCGCTCCGTCACGGATTTGCTTCGACAGCCATTGAAAAAGGCATTGACTGTAAAACGGTATCGTCTATTTTAGGGCATTCATCCACAAAGATTACACTGGATTTGTATGTGCACAGCAGTCGAAAAATGATGCAGGATTGTGTCGATGCTATACTTTAATAAATAGTCAGAAGAAGTGGTCATTTGCCAAAACATACTTGCGTTTGTATTTATTTTTCCATTGTTCGCAATAGAAAAACTATTGCGAACTTTCTTTTATAAAATATATATGCGTCAAGCATTCTCAAACACGAAAAATCCCGAAGAATTCCTGTTGAAACAGAATCCTTCGGGACTGTTTAACTACTATTATTTTGAATCAGGCATCAGGGCTCCCCCCGCTTCGCGGGTCCCTCCTCATGCCAATTCTCCTCATGCCATTAGATTAATTGTTAATCAGCTTATCATCTTCATTGTTCCAGCTGTATAATTTACGAATCTCTTTACCAACTTCCTCTGACGGATGCTCTGCAGCAAGCTTTCTCATCGCTTTGAAATGTACCTGGCGACCTGCCGGTGACATATCCAATAAGAATTCTTTTGCAAAGGAACCGTCCTGGATATCGGAAAGTATCTTTTTCATTGCTTTCTTCGTATCTTCTGTGATAATCTTCGGTCCTGTTATGTAATCACCGTATTCTGCGGTGTTGGAAATCGAATATCTCATTCCCTCGAAGCCGGACTGATAGATCAGGTCTACAATTAATTTCATCTCATGGATACACTCGAAATACGCATTTCTCGGATCGTAGCCCGCCTCGCACAAGGTCTCAAAGCCCGCCTGCATCAGTGCGCATACACCGCCGCAGAGCACTGCCTGCTCACCGAAGAGATCTGTCTCTGTCTCTGTTCTAAAGGTTGTCTCAAGAACACCCGCTCTTGCTCCGCCGATTGCCAGGGCATAAGCCAATGCCATATCCAACGCTTTACCGGTCGCGTCCTGCTCTACCGCCACCAGACAAGGAACACCCTTGCCCTCCTGATACTCGCTTCTTACCGTGTGTCCCGGTCCCTTCGGAGCAATCATGGTTACATCTACATCCTTTGGAGGTACGATACATCCGAAATGAATGTTAAAGCCGTGTGCAAACATCAGCATGTTGCCTGCCTCCAAATTCGGCTCAATATCTTTCTTATACATATCGGCCTGCTTCTCATCATTGATAAGAATCATGATAATGTCAGCTTTTTTTGCAGCCTCCGCCGCTGTATAGACTTCAAAGCCCTGTGCCTCTGCCTTTGCCCAGGATCTGCTTCCCTCATAAAGACCAATGATTACGTTGCATCCGGACTCTTTTGCATTCAGCGCATGCGCATGTCCCTGACTTCCGTAACCGATAACTGCGATTGTCTTACCCTCTAATAATGAAAGGTTACAATCTTCCTGATAATAAATTTTTGCTGCCATTTTTCCAGCCTCCTATAAAAATTAATCTAAATATGTTACATCCGATGACCCGCGGGTCAAACCGGTGATACCGGTCCTTGCAAGTTCTAATATCTCATACCCCTGCAATAAATCCATAAAAGCTTCAAGCTTGCCCTGATGACCTGTTAATTCAATTACCATGGAATCATTCGTCACATCGACAACCCTGCCATGAAATATCTCAGTCACACTCAAGACCGCCTGACGCTGTGTATCCTTTGCTCTTATCTTCACCAGAATTAATTCTCTGGTCACTGATGTACCCTGCTCCAGCTTCTTGATATCACGTACATCCTCCAGCTTTGCAAGCTGCTTTTCAATTTGTTCCAAAATCAGTTCGTCTCCGCTCGCAACAATCGTAACCCTTGTAAAACGCGGATCCGCCGTAACGCCTGCGGAAAAACTGTCAATATTATATCCTCTCCGGCTGAATAAACCGGATATATGGCTTAAAACACCGGAGGTGTTTTCTACCAGAATAGATAATGCCTGTCTTCTCATGAAAAACCACCTTTTCCTACACTCACATTAAGTTTATTCTAGCATATCAAGCGTTTTTGTCAATATTTAAATACATTAAAGTAATATATTTTTTCTTCTTTATAACCAACGGTTATGTTTGCAATAATCCCGTCACATCATAAAGGAACCGTCGCATCCATGAGTCTTTCTCATGAATGCGACGGCTTCTTTCATTCTTTTTATTACCGGCCTACTTCTTCACGCGCACCGTAGAAGCCGTTTTAGCTTTCTTTATCAGCTTCTTATATGCACTCAATTTTTTTGACGGCACTTTTATAACCGCCGTTTTGGATATAGAGCGGAATGCACTTTTTCCAATACTCTTACTCTTTAATTTCGTCGATTTTATCGTTATCTGCCTTAACTTCTTACATCCGTAAAATGCCTTGGCGCCGATTCCGGTAATATTTTTCCCGATAATTGCTTTTTTCAGCTTTTTATTGTTCTTGAATGCACTCTTTCCGATCGTAGTTACTTTAAATATCTGATTGTCATACTTTACAGTGGACGGTATCGTTACTGACGCCATCGTCTTTTTCAGCGGCGCCGTAAGCTCTGCCGTATAATTTCCGTTTTGAATACCGGTAATTTTATACTTGAACTTCCCATAGTCAAATGTCTGCCCTACCTGTATTTTCGCAACCGTACCCGGATTACCGACTTGAGTATTATTCCCGTTCCCGTTTCCAGTTCCGCCTTCGTCTCCGGGATTTATCGTAATGGATGACTTCTTATTTACAGTTACGGAAATTTTTGCAATGACTCCGCTTCCATCCATCGCCGCTACCGTAATCGTTGCCGTTCCCTCGCCAATCGCTCTGATCGTTCCTCTCGTCCCGTTCTGGGATACAAGCGCAACCTCTGCATTGCTGCTACTGTACCGCACTTCTTTATTGCTTGCCTCATCCGGATATATATCTGCCGTGACCACGATGGAATCTCCCTGAATCAACGTCGCCTGTGTTTGAGACAAAATAATTTTTGTTACCGCTATTTGCTCCGGCAGCTTTGATTCCTCATTCTTTTCAACCGTCACCGCAATTTCCGCTGTAACCCCGCTTCCATCCTTCGCAATTACCGTAATCGTGGCCAAACCTTCACCGACCGCCGTAATCATTCCGTTCGATGATACCACTGCCACCCCATGATCGCTGCTGAAATAAGTAACTGCAGGATTACTTGCCGTATCAGGCTTCACGGTAACCGTTATTGTCCTTGTGTCTCCTTCTTGCAGAGTAATCTCTTGTTCCGACGGGATGATCTCTGTCACTTCTATCTCCGGTTTTGGCGCCGGTTCCTCCTCCTCTTTCTTTTCAACCAAAACTGCAATTTCTACTGTGACACCGCTTCCGTCCTTAGCAGTTATCGTAATTGTGGCCAAACCTTCACCGACTGCCGTAATTGTTCCGCTTGACGATACCACGGCAACTTCATGATCGCTGCTGGAATAAGTAACTGCAGGATTACTTGCCGTGTCAGGTTTCACGATAACCGTTACTGCCCTTGTGTCTCCCTCTTGCAGAGTGATCTCCTGTTCTGACGGAATAATCTCTGTCACTTTAACTTCCTGCGGTTTCGGTTCTTCCTCTTCTTCTTTTGCCACCTTTACCGCCA
>CANOCV010000011.1 GCA_947564465.1 uncultured Roseburia sp.
TTTTCTAAGATAGAAGCTTCGGACTGAATCAAGCGGTCGTCAACCTTTTCTAAGATAGAAGCTTCGGACTGAATCAAGCGGTCGTCAACTTTTTCTAAGATAGAAGCTTCGGACTGAATCAAGCGATCGTCAACTTTTTCTAAGATAGAAGTTTCAGACTGAATCAAGCGGTCGTCAACCTTTTCTAAGATAGAAGTCTCAGACTGAATCAAGCGGTCGTCAACCTTTTCTAAGATGGAAGTCTCAGACTGAATCAAACGGCTGTCAAGGATAGACTCCATCATATTTTTTAAGCAACTTAAATCTTTTTCATCCAGCATAATATCCCCCCTTTTGTGTAAATATTGTAACACTTACCCATTCGTGTTGTCTATGATTATCAAAAGGTTTAAGAAATTTAAGAAACTATACACAAATGCAGCCATATTGAAAAGACGGGCATCGAAAGCGGTTAGATCGGCGGTGAGAATATTTTGGGCCGTTAAGTAAAGAAAATATTGCATTTTTCTCAAAATTTTCTTACAATTTAAATAGGTTGATTTGTCAGCGGTTTCGGAAGGGGGCGGCGTATATGAAGAGAAAAACGCGAAGATTAAGTATAAGGTCAAAGCTGATGTTAGTTATGAGTCTTGTTATCATTTGTCTGTGTCTCGTGATTGGAGTTAATTTTTTTATGAATCTTCGGGAAGATATGGTACGAATGGGAATTGAGCAGGCGCAAGTGGCTGCGGGTATAGCCGCAGCGCAGGTAGACGGGGACGTAATTGCAGGGTTAAAGACGGGCGATGAGCAGTCCGAGGAATATCAGAGCATACAGCAGGCGCTGAAGAAGATGAAGGATGCCTGTGGTGTGAAATATTTGTACACGCTAAGCACGGATGGGGAAAAGGTATATTACGGTGTGGATACGGATGAAACGGAAGGACATGCCGAGCTCGGAAAAGTTTTTGATACTCCCTATGAGGAGTTGAAGGAGGTTTTTGAGGGGGCGGTATATGTACAGGATTACATTGATTCTACGGCGGACGGTGATCTGATTACAGTTTATATGCCGATTATGGACAGCGGTAATCATGTGGCGGCGGTGCTTGGCAGTGATTATGATGCATCTTTGATTGTCGAACGGCTGAATGAAACGAGGATAAATATTCTTCTTATAGGGGCAGTCGGGCTGCTTGTGGCGCTTCTGATCCTGAATTTTATTGCCGGAAGGATTACAAAGAGTATGAGGATTGTAAATCAAAAGATTTTTGAGCTGGCAAATAATGAGGGAGATCTGACTAAGCAGATTAATATCAGAACCGGAGATGAGATGGAGCTGATTGCAGAGAATGTCAATGAGTTGTTGAAGTATATCCGTGACATTATGCTCCATATATCAAGGGATTCGTATCGTCTGAACGACTCTTCTAAAAATGTTGTCGGGGATCTCGTCAGTGCCGGGGAGAATATTGTCGATGTATCGGCGACGATGCAGGAGATGAGCGCCGCAATGGAAGAGACGACGTCCTCTTTGAGCCAGATCAATGAGTCGGTGGAGGAGATTTATACGCGTATCAATGATATTTCGGGAGAAGCGGAAAACGGAAATGTATTTACGGATGATATTGCAAAAAAAGCGGAGAAGATATATGAGGACGCGAAGAAGGGGCAGAGACAGGCGTATGAAAAGACGGAGGAAATGACACATTCCGTCAATGAAAAAATTGAGACATCCAAGTCCGTGACAGAAATTGAGGTTTTGACGGAAAATATTATTGCCATTACGGAGCAGACGAACCTGCTTGCGTTAAATGCTAGTATAGAGGCGGCGAGGGCAGGGGAAGCCGGAAAAGGATTTGCGGTTGTGGCCGGTGAAATCGGGAAGCTGGCATCCGATTCCGCGAATGCGGCGGCAAGAATTAAGCTGGTTAGCAGTGAAGTGATAACGTGTGTCGAAGGGCTTGCAGAAGAGTCTAAATGTATGGTTCGGTTTGTAGAGGAAACTGCGATGGAGGGCTATCGAAAGCTTCTGACAGCCAGCGAGGATTATCGGCATGATGCAGAGAGTATTCATAGTGTCATGGAACGGTTTGCGGAGACATCGAGGCAGCTTCGCCAGTCCATTGACGGTATCAGGGAGGCGGTGCAGTCCGTTAGCATTGCCGTAGAGGAAAATGCGAAGGGTATTGTCAATATTTCGGAAATGTCTACGGAGCTGACCGGAAGCGTCGGGAATATTGAGAAAGAGGCCGATGCAAATAAACAGATTGCAGAGCAGTTAGAAAGCGAAGTAAACAAGTTTAAGCTGGAGTAGTGTCATTGCCAGATAAAAAGTGTAATATTTTTTAAAGCTAAAAAATAAACACCAAAATAAAAAATTAATGTGATATATTATCTCCCCTTTCATTAAAATTTTAAATACCACAGTTGAGGTAATTTGGTGAAAGGGGTAATTTTTATGGAACCAATGATTAAAATGACGAATGTAAACAAAGAGTTTAAAGTGGTAAAGAGGAGAGAGGGGGTGCGCGGCAGCATTCTGGATTTGTTTTCCAGAGAGTATGATATGCTGCGGGCCGTCAATGACGTATCACTTGAGATTATGCCGGGAGAGATGGTTGGATACCTGGGACCCAACGGCGCGGGAAAGTCTACGACAATCAAAATGATGACAGGAATTTTAGAGCCTTCCGGTGGGGAAATTCTTGTGAATGGACGGATTCCGTATGAAAACAGGACAAGAAATGCACAGGACATCGGCGTTGTTTTTGGCCAGAGGACACAGTTGTGGTGGGCGCTTCCGGTCATAGAGTCTTTTAAGATTTTAAAGGAGATTTATCAGATTCCGGATAAGGACTATAAGGACAATCTGGAATATTACGATGCGCTTGTGGGAGCAGGCGGTCTGTACCATAAGGCGGTTCGTGAGATGTCGCTGGGACAGAGGACTCTCTGTGATATTCTGGCGGCTTTTTTACATAATCCGGGCGTGGTGTTCATGGATGAGCCGACGATCGGTCTGGATGTTTCTATGAAGACGAGGATACGCCAGCTTGTGAGCAGCCTTAACGAGAAAAAAGGGACAACGGTGATTCTGACAACTCACGATATGGGAGATGTGGATGCGCTCTGTAAGCGGATTGTGATTATTGATAAAGGAACCATGATATATGACAATGATATTGAATGCCTGCAGCAGTATTTCGGAGCGTACCGGACAGTAAAGATCCAATTTTCAAAGGCTGCCGAAGATTTTGAAAACAATGTTTTGGAAAGACAGGCCAGAGAAGTGGAAATGTGGCTTAAAGAGAAGTTTCCGCGTGCGAAGTCCACGGTTGTTTCGGTTGAAGATAAGTGGATTCAGGTTCTTTTGAATGAGGAGGAGGTCCGAATGATGAAGGTAATTAACTGTATCCAGGATAACAAAAGAATCGTGGATATGAATTTACAGGAAATTACGACAGAGAGTGTGATTCGCAAGATATATGAAGGAGGGGTGGCATGAGCTGGGCAGCAAAAATTTCTGTCCGTATCAGGCAGAGTGCGGCTCTGGTGAGGGGAAGCATTATGGAAGGTTTAACCTTTCGGACAAGTACGTTTGTGACGATTATCGGAAATTTTATTTATCTGGTGATTGTGTATTTTCTCTGGCGGGCTATTTATGATTCGAGTCCGACGGAAGTAGTCAACGGAATGACATTTTATGATACAATGGTGTATCTCGTGCTTGCGGCGGCGATGTTTAACTTTCTTGATACCTTTGTTGTGTGGGATATCGGAAGGAGCTACCAGAGCGGAGAGCTTGTGGAGTTTCTTGTAAAGCCGATAGATTACCAGAGATTTTTGTTTTTTTCACATGCGGGAAACTGCGTTGTCTCCTTTTGCATTACGTTTCTTCCGACTTTTGTCGTTATTTATTTTGTTACCCATGGAAGCTTTGCGCTGGGGATAAATCTTGTGTTCTTTGCGGTCAGCCTTGTGCTCGCGCTTGTGATTAATTTCTGTGTGGATTTTATGGTAGGTACAATCTGTTTATACACCCAGTCAATATGGGGTGTGAATATTATGAAGGAGGTTGTAGTCTCCCTGCTCTCTGGCGCGACGATTCCGCTTGCGTTTTTTCCGGAGGGATTGCGTCAGATTGTAGATTTGCTGCCGTTTCAGGCGATTTATCATACGCCGCTGCATATGCTGACAGGAACGGATCTTACGGTCACGGATTATATGCAGGGAATTTTACTGCAGCTGTTTTGGGTAGTTGCCATGCTGTGCTTTAGCAAGCTGTTCTGGCAGCGTTCTCTGCGGATTATGACGATTAACGGAGGTTGATGTATGGAGCGAAAGAAAAGAGGATTTGGTTACTATGCCCATATTTATAAAATGATACTTTTTCAGGACATCAAGAGCAAAATGAGCTATCGGGCCGATTTTATTATATCTACGATCGGGATGCTTTTTACCAATATTGCCGGCTTTGTGACATTTTGGATTTTGTTTCTGAATTTTCCGGATATTCGGGGCTGGACTTACTATGAAATGTTGTTTTTATATGGGTTTGCCATGCTTGCGATGACACCGGTGCAATGCTTTTTTGACAATAATTGGAATTTGAATCGTTCATTGTATACCGGAGATTTTATCAAATACTGTTTTCGGCCTGTGAATTTGTTTTTTTATTTTATCTCGGAGGTTTTTGATATAAAGGGATTGGGCCAGTTCGCGTTTGGCGTCGGAACCTTAGCTTACGCGTGGAATAAGCTATCGCTGCCGCTTACACCGCAAAGTATTTTGGGGCTTTTGATCGGTGTAATTTCGGCATCGCTGTTTATGATTGCGTTGATGAACTTCGCGGCGGCAACCGGATTCTGGCTGCTTGGTGCGACCAGCGTAATGATTTTTATGTTTAAGTTTAAGGATTATGCGAGATATCCGGTGACAATTTTTAACCGCGGATTCCGCATTATTTTTACCTTTCTGATACCGATCGGGTTTATGGCGTACTATCCGAGCCTTTATTTCATCCGGCCGGACGAGGTGCCGCTTCTTACCTTTTTGACACCGGTGTTTGGGATTGTATTTTTCTATCTCAGTTATTTGTTTTGGATGAAGGGTGCAAAGCAATATACGGGGACGGGATCTTGAGAGGGCCTAAATATGATAACGACATATATTATGGATATTACGAAATTGAATCAGGACGAAGTGTTTGCCGATTATCTTGCCCGCGTTTCTTTATGGCGTAGGGAAAAGGTAGAGCGCACAAAGCATAGAATGGATAAAAACAGAAGCCTGGGTGCTGCGATTTTGCTGGCACACGGGCTTTTGCCCTATGGGATAAGTGAGGAAAATGCACTTATACGAGAGGGAAAATACGGGAAGCCTTATCTGGCCGCGGTGTTAAGAAATGGCAGTGAGGAGGCGGTGCATAACATTCATTTTAATTTGTCCCATTCCGGAATTTATGTGGCAGCCGCATTCGGGGATACGGAGGTTGGCATTGACATTGAGCATATCCGGAAAAATTGGAGAAAGATTGCAGAGCATTTTTTTGCGGAGGAAGAGCTTTCAAAGCTTGCGGAGTGCCAAAATGAAAAAGAAAGGGAAAACTTATTTTTGCGCTACTGGACGATCAAAGAAAGCGCGATGAAAGTAAGCGGGGCGGGAATGAGGATTTCGCTTCGAGATATCCGGCTGAAGGAGAACGGACGAATCGGAGTGAAAACAGGGGACGACTCGTCGGAATACTTTTTGAAAGAATTTGAAATTCTGCCGGAAAATGCTATAATGTGCGTAGCGGGTGGGCATGATTTATCAAGTGGAATAGAAAATAGCCCGGGAAAGGAAAGATACCGGATATCGATATGCGCGGAAACGAGCGAGTTTGCGCAGGAGATGATTTGGATTGAATGACGGATATGAAATACGATACGGTAATATTTGATTTGGACGGAACGCTTCTGGATACGCTGGAAGATTTGACGGATGCCGTAAATTTTGCGCTGCGGGAGTGCGCTATGAAAACACGCAGCATAGAAGAGGTGCGTATTTTTGTGGGAAACGGAATACGCAACCTGATGCGGCGGGCCATAGAGGGGGGAGAGGAGAATCCCGATTTTGACAGAGCCTTTGGCTTGTTTCAGACTTATTACAAAGAGCACTGTAATGATAAGACGAGGTTGTATCCGGGCGTAAGGGAATTGCTGTGTGCCTTGAAGGAGCGGGGATGCCATCTGGCTATCGTTTCGAATAAGGCGGATTTTGGCGTAAAGGAGCTTCGTGAAATTTATTTTAAGGATATGGTGGAGACTGCGATCGGAGAGCGCGAGGGTATCGCAAGGAAACCGGCAAAGGATACGGTGTGTCAGGCTCTCTTGGAGATGGGGGTGACGGGAGAGCGTGCGGTATATGTCGGAGATTCCGATGTAGATATCCTGACCGCAAAAAATGCCGGCCTTCCGTGCATTAGCGTTACATGGGGGTTTCGTGACAGAGAGTTTTTGGAGGAGCATGGAGCGGTACATTTTGCGGATACGTCGGAGGAGATTTTGAAGCTTTTGGAGCGGGAGTTGTAAAATGAGAGATTCAATTCGAAAAGTAAAAAAGACCGTGCAGTCCGTAAAAGGCAGCATGACATATACACAGATTATAGCGCTGGGATATTTTACCCTGATATTGGCGGGAACGCTGCTTTTATTGCTGCCGGCGGCAACGAAAAGCGGTGAGAGCGCCGGTTTTCTTACGGCATTGTTTACGGCGACGACATCCACCTGTGTGACAGGACTTGTAGTAGTGGATACGGCGACATACTGGAGTGTGTTCGGACAGCTTGTAATCTTATTGATGATTCAGATCGGCGGACTTGGTTTTATGACCATGGGCGTAGTGTTTGCCATGATTTTAAAGAAGAAAATTACGTTGTCTGTCCGGGGCCTGGTGCAGGAGAGCATGAACGCAAATCAGGTGGGAGGCATGGTAAAGCTTGTGAAAAATGTATTTTTGGGAACCGTGCTGATAGAGGGAATTGGCGCGCTGCTTTTGGCCATCCGGTTTGTACCGCAATTCGGAGTGCCGAAAGGGATTTATTATAGCATATTTCATTCGATATCGGCGTTTTGCAATGCGGGCATTGATTTGATGGGATCTGTTTCGGGAGAATATTCCTCCCTGTCTGATTATGTGAAAGATCCGCTTGTCAGTCTTGTTGTCAGTGCGCTGATTATCGTGGGAGGCATTGGTTTTTTAGTGTGGGGCGATATCCGCAAAAACGGAGTGAAGTGGAAGCGATATACTCTTCATACGAAAATTGCGCTGAGCGTGACGTTTGTGCTTCTCGCGGGCGGTACAGTGTTATTTTATATTTTTGAGAGGAATTATACGCTTGCGGATATGAGTGTCGGCGAGGGAATTTTGGCTTCTTTTTTTGACTCCGTGACCGCAAGGACCGCCGGATTTAACACTACGGATACGGCGGCGCTTTCCTCCTCCTCGAAGCTTTTGACAATTCTCCTTATGTTTGTCGGAGGGAGCCCCGGTTCGACAGCGGGCGGAATCAAGACGGTCACCATGATGGTATTGTTTGTGTATGTGTGGTCTAATCTGCGCGGTTCCAAGAGCTGCAATATCTTTGGGAGACGTCTTTGGGATGAGGATATTAAGAA
This sequence comes from uncultured Roseburia sp., assembly GCA_947564465.1. Lineage (GTDB taxonomy): Bacteria > Bacillota > Clostridia > Lachnospirales > Lachnospiraceae > Roseburia_C. The sequence continues at coordinate 7,641 of CANOCV010000011.1, forward strand.
GGCAAGTAATGTAATTATTATCAGTCTTATTATGGCGATGGCGGCGGCGCTGGCAATCAGCAGCATACAGGATATTCCGATGGAAGATATTATGTTTGAGATATTTTCCGCAATCGGTACGGTTGGCATGACAACAGGGATTACGCGTTCGCTTTCGGTAGTCTCCAGGCTTTTGATTATATTATTGATGTATTGCGGCCGAATCGGAAGTATGTCGTTTGCGCTGTCTTTTACGGAACGGAAAAAGGTTGCGCCGATTCAGCTTCCGGCAGAAAAGGTTATGATTGGATAATTTGGCCATATGGTTTTAGGACCGATGGGAAATAGGAGGAAATATGAAATCAATTTTAATTATCGGAATGGGGCGTTTCGGGCATCATCTGTGTCAGAAATTTGCGGAGCTTGACAATGAAATTATGATTATGGATAACCGGGAAGAAGCGTTGGCGGATATGCTGCCGTTTGTGACGAGCGCCAAGATTGCGGACTGCACGAATGTGGAAGTTTTAAAGAGTATTGGCATCGGCAATTTCGACATCTGTTTTGTCTGCATCGGTACGAATTTTCAGAGCAGCTTAGAAATTACAAGCTTGTTAAAAGAAAATGGGGCAAAGCATGTGATCAGTAAGGCGACGCGTGATATTCAGGCAAAGTTTTTGCTTAGAAACGGTGCGGACGAGGTGGTTTATCCCGACAGGGATATTGCGCAGAAGATGGCGGTCCGATACAGTGCGAATCATTTGTTTGATTATATAGAATTAAACAGTGAATATGGGATTTATGAGATTCCGGTTATGAAAGAATGGGTTGGGAGAACGATTACGGAGGTGAATTTCCGCAGCAGATATAAACTGAGTATTTTGGGGTACAAACGGGATGAAGAAACGCAGCTTCTGCCGATGGCGGACCATGTGTTTGAGGAAAACGAGCATTTGATGGTTATCGGAAAGAAAGAAGATATCCGAAAGATTATAGGGTGATTTTAAAAGGAGAAGGAGCATTGAGAGAGGGAAAAAGATCTATTGGGGGAAAGGTTTGTTTGTGTGTATATCTGTGTATCTGTCTTGTGACAGGGAGCTTGTTTGGGGGAATACACGGAATAATGGCGCAGGCGGCAGACAAAAAGGTGAAGGTTATAGGGTACCTTCCGTCTTATCGCAGTTACTATATTGATTCGATTGATTATTCCGCGTTGACGCACTTGAATCTTTGCTTTATCACATATGGGAACGGAACGCTTTCATGTGATTTTTCCGATTCCGATATTCGGCGGATAAAGGAAAAGTGCAAAGCCAATAATGTCAAAGTGATGATCGCGCTTGGCGGGGGCAGTGGATTTGACGCTTCGGGAGGCGACCCGTTTGAGACAGCCGAGAAGCGTGCGGCAATGGTGAATGAGTTGATGGGATATGTGGATCGCTGGGAATTAGACGGTCTGGATATTGATATTGAGATAGAACCGGGCAACGCAGTGTGGAATCATTTTGATGCATTTATAGCGGAGCTTTCGGGCAGGCTGAAGGCTGAAAATAAGCTTCTGACAATAGCGGTGGCAACTTGGATGGCACACGGCATTTCAAACAGTACCTTTGAGTATTTTGATTTTGTGAATCTGATGACTTACGACGAAAATGCCGGAAACGGTCCGGTGGCTTCACAGAGCTTTGTAGAATCGACGGTGAATTATTTTCGGGGGAAGGGAATCAGTGACGAGCGGCTGACAATCGGCGTACCGTTTTATGGGTATGGTCCGGGAGGCTGGGGAGATGCGCATACATATGCTGAAATACTTACGCTGAATCCGGATGCGGCGTCTATGGACGAGTATAACGGGATATATTATAACGGAGCAGATACGATCAAAAGTAAGGCCGAGTATGCCAAGAATTTTGGCGGGATTATGATATGGGAGCTGGCGCAGGATGCAGACGGGGATGCATCGTTGTTAAAAGCGATAAAAGATACGCTGGGAGATATGATAGGAGATTCTTCAGAGCCAGAGAAACCGGGCGAGCCGGAAATGCCGGAGAAGCCGTCCGAGGGAGACAATACGGAGGAAGAAAAACCGTCCGAGGGAGATAATAGCGGAAATGAGACATATACGGCGTGGACAGAGGGAGCAAATTATAGTGTAGGAGATTTTGTGGTTTATGACGGCAGAGTATATGAATGCGTGATAGGACATACGGCGGCTATAAATTGGACGCCGGATTTGGCGGGGACTCTCTGGAAGGAGCGTACAGATTTGGCGGCAGAGGAAAAGCCGGACGAAACGGAGAGGCCGAGTGAAGTAGAGAAGCCGGATGATACGGAGAGACCGAGTGAAGCGGAAAAGCCGGACGAAACAGAAAGGCCGAGTGAAGCAGAGAAGCCGGATAATACGGAGAAACCGAGTGAGACAGAAAAGTCAGATAACGTGCCGGCACCTATCATTAAAGTGCAGAAAATTGACATAAGCGGAAGTATAAAGAAACTTGCCGCAGGGAAAAAGATGCAGCTGAGTGCTGCGGTGTCACCGCATAACGCCTCTAACAATGCGCTTATATGGAAAAGCAGCAATGAGAAGTACGCGCAGGTAGATAAAAACGGTCTTGTATCCGCGAAAAAGACAAAGAAAATCAGGACAGTTACAATTACTGCCGCAGCAACAGACGGAAGCGGAAAGAAAAAGAGTATTAAAATTCATATTAAATAACAGGATTAAAGCAACCGGACTGAAGCCAGTCCGGTTGTTTTATATGCGCAGGGGCACATGAGGAAATTAGCTGCTGACGCAGCATGTGCCCCGCGCGGCGAGTAGGGGAAGATGAATCTTCCCTACTCGATTCATAGGATTCGGGGGCAAAAGGTGGTGAAAAAGTTTTTATTGCCGTCCTTCAAAGCGTCCCGATGCACCGCAGGGAAGAACAAGCCCATTGGAGGAGACGGGAAGTCCGATTTCATCTGCGATTATCGTTCCGTCAAATTGTTTTAGTTCCGTTCCGAGAAGATATGCAAGTACGGCCGGCTGCAGCCCTGTCGTATAGGAATTGATTAAAAAAAACAAAGGTTTTTTTGTCAGAAGCTTTGCGCAGAGCGCGACAAAGGAGTGAATCGAATCCTCGATTTTCCATATTTCTCCCTTTGGACCCCGTCCGTAAGAAGGAGGGTCCATAATAATTGCGTCATAATGGTTGCCGCGGCGAATTTCACGTTCTACAAATTTGACACAGTCATCCACAATCCAGCGGATCGGAGCGTCTTTTAAGCCGGAAGATGCGGCGTTTTCTTTTGCCCATGTGACCATGCCCTTAGAGGCGTCTACGTGGGTGACGCTCGCGCCGGCAGCAGCGGCTGCAAGAGTGGCCCCGCCGGTGTAGGCAAAGAGATTTAGGACTTTTACAGGTGTGGTGCATGCGCGGATTTTCTTCTGAAACCACTCCCAGTTGACGGCCTGCTCGGGAAAGAGCCCGGTATGTTTAAAACTGAACGGTTTCAACTGGAAGGTCAGTGTACCGTATGTAATACTCCATTGCTGCGGCAGATCAAAAAATTCCCACTCACCGCCGCCGCGTTTACTCCGGTGATAGTGGGCGTTCATTTTTTTCCATCCACGCTCTTTTTTGGGCGTGTCCCAAATAACCTGCGGGTCGGGACGCACCAGAATATAATTTCCCCAGCGTTCCAGCTTTTCTCCGCCGGAACAGTCAATGACTTCGTAATCTTCCCATTTATCTGCAATCCACATATGATTTCCTCCGTAAATGAGGCAGAAATGCCCTTATATGATAAAGCTCATGATATCCGCATTCATTATAATAAGGGAAGCGGACGCCCGTCAATAAAAAGTTTTCGTGTGAAATAAGGCTTTACATCTTCGTAAACTATTGGTATCCTATTAAAGTGTTACTGTAAAAAAGTATACAATGAGAAAAGAGGAGTGAAAGAATGAACAGTAATCTGATATGGATTGTAGCGGCGTTCGTGGTGTATATGGCAATGATGATTGGCATCGGCGCAAGATATATGAAGCGGACGAGTAGTTCGGAGGACTATTTTTTGGGAGGAAGAGGATTAAGCGGCTGGGTTGCGGCACTTAGCGCACAGGCTTCCGATATGAGTGGATGGTTATTGATGGGGCTGCCGGGAGCCGTGTACGCGTTTGGTACGGGGCAGGCCTGGATTGCGATTGGTTTGTTTATCGGAACCGTCTGTAACTGGGTATTTATTTCGGGCAGACTTAGAAGATATACGATACGCGCCAATAATTCTTTGACATTGCCGGAGTACTTCAGCAATCGTTTTCATGATCAGAAGAAAATATTGCTGTGTATTTCTTCTATATTTATTGTAATTTTTTTCCTGGTCTACACGGCGTCTGCCTTAGCGGCGGGAGGTAAGCTGTTTTATGCGGTTGCCGGAATTGACTATACGGCGGCGCTTACGATAGGAGCGCTAGTCATTCTTATTTATACGTTTATGGGCGGATTTATGGCGGTCTGCGTAACGGACTTTATTCAGGGAACGTTGATGTTGATTGCGCTGCTTGCGGTTCCGCTGCTCGCGTATTTTGGTATTTCCGGAGGAAGCTTGACAGAGGTTCTTGATCTGAGCGGCGTAGCCGGAGGACATTCTTCGTTTATGAATTTGTTTGAGAACGGCGGGGAGCCGTATCGGGCCATTGATATTATTTCACAGCTTGCGTGGGGCTTTGGTTACTGCGGTATGCCTCACATTTTAACGCGGTTTATGGCTGTAAAGAATCAGAAGGAATTAAATAAGTCGAAAGGGATTGCAATTATATGGGTTGCGCTTTCTCTGACGTTTGCTTGCATCATCGGTGTTGTGGGACGTGCATATTTGTATCCGACGCTGTTAGGTGAGAAAGGCGCTGATTCCGCGGAAAATGTATTCATCAATATGATTACACAGCTGTTTACGGGTGATTATAAGCTGCCTTTTATAGCAGGTATTTTTCTGTGCGGGATACTTGCCGCAATTATGTCGACAGCGGATTCGCAGCTTCTTGTTACGGCATCATCTGTATCGGAGGACATTTATAAAGGTGTGATCAACAAAAATGCGGATGATAAGAAGGTTTTGATGATAAGCAGGATTACGGTAGTTGTGGTAGCGGTTTTGGCATATCTGATCGCGTTAAATCCGGATAATTCCATTATGGCTCTTGTGTCGAATGCCTGGGCAGGTTTTGGTTCTGCGTTCGGACCGCTTGTGCTTTTATCGTTGTTCTGGAAGAGGACGAATATGCCGGGAGCGATTGCAGGTATTGTTTCCGGAGGTTTGCTTGTGCTTGTATGGGATTACATACCAATGATTTCAGACGGGAACGGCGGTCTGCAGACGATTGGAGCAGCGACGGGGATTTACTCATTGTTGGTCGGATTTTTTGTAAGTCTAGTATGTATTTTGGTTGTCAGTCTTATTACAAAGGCTCCGGATGCAGAGATTGTTAAGGAGTTTGAAGCTGTGGCGGACAAGAGTATAGAGATGTAAGAAAAGAAAGTCGAAGGAAGGATGCTCGCTGCGCCCGGTTATGCTGTATCAGATAACCGGGCGCATTGTGCGGAAAAGATTATAATGAAGCTGATTATTACAGATATAGATGATTTTAGTATTCCGGTAGAGGAAGAGTATCAGGTTATAAAACCGAATGGCGGTAAAACGAAAGATTTAGGCAGACAAATGGAATGAAGATAAGTGCTGCAACAAATTTGCGCTCATTCTACACTATATATAAAATGAATCTATTTATATCAGGAGGTATGGGAATGAGAAGGAAAAATGTTTTAGTATGCACAGCGGCACTTATGGTATTGATATCGTCCTGCGGCAGCAGAGAACCGGAACGGGGGAGCGGAAACCAGAGTACGCAGTATGAAGAAAATGATTTGGGCGGGACAGTAATGTCTGATGAGACAGAAGAGGCGGGGACGGATAACATGGAAGGGGACGTTGGAACAGAAGAGCCTGGCAAAGAGGTGATGAAACGGATGATTATGGTAAATGGGGACTTGTATGCGGAGACGGACGAGGAGACACCGACACCTACATGCGGGACGATGGACGGTTCCATTTTATCAATAGTTGCCGAGGGAGAGATGCCCGCAGCGGATGGACAGGCGAATTTTGGCAATGTCGGTGACGGTTATCAATATGCCGATCAGGATTGCCTTAGCGTTCCGATGAATGAGAAGTGGATACGTTTTAAAAAGGTTGATGCGGGAAATGAAAAATCCGGCGTCGCTCAGTCAGAAACGGGTAATGTTTTTGAGAAGGAAGTGAACACCTTAGAGGGTGTTTCTATGGTGGTTTTGGAGTCTTCCCCTGTCTCGGCAAGGGTGGAAATAAGCAATACAACAAGCCGGGAAATACAATTTGGGGATGATTATGACTTACAGAAGCTTGTGGAGGGAAAATGGTATAGTGTTCCGTACATAATAGATAATTGGGCTTTTCATGCAATTGCTTACCCGGCGGCAGAGGGAAAGCCGGTTGAGTGGGAGGCTGTATGGGAGGAGTTTCACGGTACTTTGTCAGCGGGAACTTACCGGATTGTAAAGAAAATATTAGATTTTCGGGGAACAGGGGATTACACGGAATATTACCTTGCCGCGGAGTTCTCTGTTTGATGAAAAGGAATCGAAGAGAGGTTGAAGAAGAATGTTTGAGGAAAAGGATTATGTGCTGCGGATTATCCATGAGATTGTGCGGATGCTGGCAAAAATACTTCTCCGTGTTGATATTGATAAGGAGGAGCCGAGGCTGGATTACGAAACGGGAGAAAAGTGGAAACGACTGTCCGGTATGATTGATGATGGAGAGATCAATGAGGCGGAAAATCTTCTTGTTGAAGGTTTTGCAGCAGAAGACAACCGGGGGTTTCAAGTTGCGTTATTATTTTATGATTATCTAAATAAAAAGGATGATGCGTTTCTTGCGGCACATGATTTCTCGCGGGAGGAAGTAGCGGACGGATTAAAATATGCAATCTCCTTTTACGGATACGGTGATATGGTGGATGCTTTTATGGAGGGACAGGAGTGAAAAGTTATTTATGTTTTGTGGTACTTTTGGCTGGCATTTGGACTGTCGGCTGTGCGAATACAGAGGAAGTGAAGGACGAACGGTTATCGGCGCAGATGTCCGAGGTGAGTGAGGATGAGACAGGGGAACTGACGGAAAAGGGAAGTGAGTATTTTTCTGAAATAAAAGAAAAGAAGATATTGGTTGCACCGGAAGGGGCGGCGCTTGAAGAACGCATTTTGACGCCGGAGGGGTATTTCAGAACTGAAGCGGAAGCAGGGAGCCTGAAGGAATTTTTGCGAAATTATCCTATGAAAGCACAGGACAGTCCGGTGCTTCTCTATGACGGAAGTGAGAAGAGAAACCAGAAAGCCCATGCGGCAGTTTTTGCCCTGCCTTTGGAGAATGAGGATTTGCAGCAGTGTGCGGATTCCGTTATGCGTGTGTATGCGGAGTATTTTTGGGAAACAGGACAATACCAACGGATCGCATTTCATTTTGTGAACGGATTTTGGGCGGAGTATCTGAAATGGCGCGATGGGAATCGTATTGTGGTAAGCGGAAATGATGTGTCGTGGAGTAAGACGGCTTCGTATGACGATTCGTATGATAATTTTGTACAATATTTGCGGATTGTTTTTGCTTATGCAGGTACGCTTTCTATGGACGAAGAATCCGGGCCGATAGATTTAAAGGATGCCAGGGCGGGCGATGTCTTTTTGAAGGCGGGGAGTCCGGGGCATGTGGTGATGATCGTGGACGTCTGTGAAAACAATACGGGGGACAGAGCCTTTTTGCTGGCACAGGGATATATGCCTGCGCAGGAGTTTCACTTGCTGAACAATCCGGAACATGAAGGGGACCCGTGGTACTATGACGAGGAGGTTGTCTATCCGTTTAGCACGCCGGAGTATACGTTTGAGGAGGGGAGCCTGCGACGGCTGAATTATTAGAATGTATATTTATTTATAAAATTTTTGTAAAAAAGTCTTGCAATAGATGTTTTCTTCGTGTATACTAAGATCTGCTGTGGCATTGATAGCTGTGAAGCGTGAGGTTGCTGCCGATAGGGCAGGTTTTCCGTGGAGCGAATGTCAAGTTAGGAAACTGGCGACAAGTCACTGTATCACGAATAACATCTACAAAAAGGGAAGTAGAAACAACGTGTGAGAAAGTTTATGACACACACGGGAGAGTGTACAGTCACCGCTTGTCGTACTGAAGTAAAGTGCGAAAAGGAGGCGACTTTTTTTATGGCAAGTCAAGTAATGAGAATCACATTAAAAGCTTATGATCACGAATTAGTAGATTCATCGGCAAAAAAGATCATCGAGACTGTAAAGAAAAACGGATCACAGGTGAGTGGACCAGTACCACTTCCGACTAAGAAAGAGGTAGTTACCATTCTTAGAGCTGTACACAAGTACAAGGATTCCAGAGAGCAGTTCGAGCAGAGAACTCATAAGAGACTGATTGATATCATTGCACCGACACAGAAGACGGTTGACGCATTATCGAGATTAGAGATGCCGGCCGGTGTTTACATTGATATCAAAATGAAATCAAAATAAAGTCAACAAATATCCTGAGGGGCCCTAGGGCTTTCTAGGATGAACGGATTTTTCCGTTCCGCTGTAGAAAAAACAGGAGGAAGAATAATGAAGAAAGCAATTTTAGCAACAAAAGTCGGAATGACTCAAATCTTCGATGCAGACGGCGTGTTAGTACCGGTTACTGTATTGCAGGCCGGACCTTGTGTGGTAACACAGGTTAAGACTGTCGAGAACGACGGTTACAGTGCAGTACAGGTTGGATTTGTGGACAAGAAAGAGAAGATTGTCAACAAAGACGCTAACGGCAAAAAGGAAATCAGAAACAGACATGGCGTAACAAGGTCAGAGATGGGACATTTCAAAAAAGCCGGCGTATCCGGCAAGAGATTTGTCAGGGAGTTCCGTTTTGAGAATGCCGAAGAGTACAAACTGGCTGATGAGATTAAGGCTGATATTTTTGCAGAGGGCGACAAGATTGACGCGACTGCAATTTCAAAGGGAAAAGGATTCCAGGGCGCTATTAAGAGACATGGTCAGCACAGAGGACCAATGGCTCACGGTTCCAAATTCCATCGTCATCAGGGTTCCAACGGTTCCTGTTCTACACCTAGCCGTGTATTTAAGGGAAAAGGAATGCCGGGACATATGGGAAGCGTAAAGGTGACAACTCAGAATCTGGAAGTGGTAAGAGTTGACGCTGAGAACAATCTGCTTTTGATCAAGGGTGCTGTGCCGGGACCTAAGAAGGCTCTGGTAACAATCAAGGAAACAGTAAAAGCAGCAAAATAGTGCTGAGGTAAGAAAGGAGGAACACACAGATGGCTACAGTATCTGTTTATAATATGGAAGGCAAAGAAGTAGGCAGCATGGACTTAAACGATGCGATCTTTGGTGTGGAAGTGAATGAACACCTGGTGCATATGGCGGTAGTTCAGCAGCTTGCAAATAATCGTCAGGGAACACAGAAAGCAAAAACACGTTCTGAAGTTCGCGGCGGCGGTAGAAAACCTTGGAGACAGAAGGGAACAGGTCATGCAAGACAGGGTTCGACAAGGGCTCCGCAGTGGACAGGCGGCGGCGTTGTATTTGCGCCGGTTCCGAGAGATTACTCTTTCAAATTGAATAAGAAAGAGAAGAGAGCGGCATTAAAATCTGCTCTGACAAGCAGAGTTCAGGAAAATAAATTTATCGTATTGGATGAACTGAAGCTTGATGAAATCAAGACAAAGAAATTCGCCGAGGTTATGAATAACTTGAAGGTCGAGAAGGCATTGGTCGTATTGAACGACATGGATACAAATGTAATTGCATCCGCAAAGAATATCCCGACCGTTAAGACGGCTCAGACAAATGAAATGAATGTATTTGATGTTCTGAAATATGACACGGTAGTAATTACGAAGGCTGCTGCCGAAAAAATCGAGGAGGTGTATGCATAATGGCAAACGTACAGTACTATGACGTGATCCTCAAACCGGTCGTAACAGAGAAAAGTATGACGGCGATGGCTGAGAAAAAATATACATTTCTGGTGCATCCGGAAGCAAACAAGACAATGATTAAAGAAGCGGTTGAGAAAATGTTCGAGGGAACCAAGGTGGCAAAGGTCAACACCATGAATATGGAGGGCAAGAGAAAAAGACGCGGCACTACGGTTGGAAAGACTGCTAAGAGAAAGAAAGCGATTGTACAGTTGACGGAAGATTCCGCAGATATTGAAATTTTTGCGGGGTTATAAGCTGAACAGCCGAAAACATTGAAAGGAGAACAACAATGGGAATTAAATCTTATAACCCATATACACCTTCCAGAAGAAATATGACGGGTTCTGATTTTTCCGAAATCACAAAGAAGACTCCGGAGAAGTCATTGACAACTTCTTTAAAGAAGAATTCTGGTCGTAACAATCAGGGTAAAATTACTGTTAGACATCAGGGCGGTGGAAACAGAAGAAAATATAGAATTATTGATTTTAAGAGAAGAAAAGACGGAATTGAAGCTACCGTAATCGGAATTGAGTATGATCCGAACAGAACAGCGAATATCGCGTTGATCTCTTATGCGGACGGTGAGAAGGCATATATCCTTGCACCGGAAGGACTGACAGACGGTATGAAGGTTATGAACGGACCGGAGGCAGAGGTTAGAGTGGGAAATTGTTTGCCGCTTGAGAACATTCCGGTAGGTACACAGGTACACAATATTGAGTTATACGCCGGCAAGGGCGGTCAGATGGTACGTTCCGCCGGCATGAGCGCACAGTTGATGGCAAAAGAAGGAAAATACGCGACTCTTCGTCTTCCTTCTGGTGAGATGAGAATGGTTCCGATCAACTGCCGTGCAACGGTTGGCGTTGTCGGAAACGGCGATCACAGCCTTATTAATATCGGTAAAGCAGGACGTAAGCGTCATATGGGTATCCGCCCGACAGTACGCGGTTCCGTTATGAACCCGAATGACCATCCACATGGTGGTGGAGAAGGTAAGGCGCCGGTTGGACGTCCTGGCCCATGTACACCTTGGGGCAAGCCGGCTCTCGGACTTAAGACACGTAAAAAGAAAAAGGCTTCTAACAAGCTGATTGTAAGAAGAAGAGACGGTAGAGCTATTAAATAGTAGATAGGAGGAAATACAATGGCTAGATCACTGAAAAAAGGACCATTTGCGGACGAGAGCTTACTGAAAAAAGTAGATGCTATGAATGCTTCTGGTGATAAGACAGTTATAAAGACATGGTCACGTCGTTCTACAATTTTTCCATCCTTCGTTGGACACACAATCGCTGTTCATGACGGAAGAAAACATGTACCTGTATACGTGACGGAAGATATGGTTGGACACAAACTTGGTGAGTTTGTAGCTACAAGAACTTACAGAGGACATGGCAAGGACGAAAAGAAATCGGGCGTTAGATAGAAAGGAGGTTTCTCATGGCTAAGGGACATAGAAGTCAGATTAAGAGAGAGAGAAACGCAGTAAAAGACACCAGACCTTCAGCAAAGTTATCTTATGCTAGAATGTCAGTTCAGAAAGCTTGCTTCGTCTTAGATGCTATCCGCGGAAAAGATGTTGAGACAGCGCTTGCGATTGTAACATACAATCCAAGATATGCTTCAAGCGTAATAGAGAAATTATTAAAATCAGCGATTGCAAATGCTGAGAACAATAACGGCATGAATGCAGCAAATCTTTATGTAGAAGAATGCTACGCAAATAAAGGACCAACAATGAAGAGAATCAGACCAAGAGCACAGGGAAGAGCTTACAGAATCGAAAAGAGAACGAGCCACTTAACAATTGTGCTGAATGAGAGATAGGAGGGCAAACATGGGACAGAAAGTGAATCCTCATGGCTTAAGAGTCGGCGTTATCAAAGACTGGGACTCTAAATGGTATGCGGAAGCAGATTTTGCAGATTTATTGGTAGAAGATTATAATATCAGAGAATTTCTGAAGAAAAAGTTATACGCAGCGGGCGTTTCGAGAATTGAGATTGAAAGAGCGTCTGACAGAGTGAAGGTTATCCTTTACACAGCAAAGCCGGGTGTTGTAATCGGTAAGGGCGGAGCTGAGATTGAGAAGATCAAAGGTGAATTGCAGAAGTTTACAGACAAGAAGCTGATTGTAGATATCAAAGAGGTAAAGCGGCCGGACAAAGATGCACAGCTTGTTGCGGAAAATATCGCGTTACAGCTTGAAAACCGTGTTTCCTTCCGTAGAGCTATGAAATCCTGTATGGGAAGATGTATGAAGGCAGGCGCAAAGGGAATTAAGACATCCTGCTCCGGACGCCTTGGCGGAGCCGATATGGCGCGTACAGAGTTTTATTCGGAGGGTACGATCCCGCTTCAGACACTCCGTGCAGACATTGATTACGGATTTGCGGAGGCTGATACGACTTACGGAAAGGTCGGCGTAAAGGTGTGGATTTACAAAGGCGAGGTACTTCCTACGAAAGGAAATAAGGAAGGAGGAACAAAATAATGTTAATGCCAAAAAGAGTAAAACATCGTAAGCAGTTCCGCGGTACTATGACCGGAAAGGCTTTGAGAGGAAATAAAATCACAAATGGTTCTTACGGTATCATTGCGATGGAGCCATGCTGGATTAAGTCCAATCAGATAGAGGCTGCCCGTATTGCTATGACGCGTTATATCAAGCGTGGCGGTAAAGTATGGATTAAAATTTTCCCTGACAAACCAGTAACTGCAAAACCAGCTGAAACACGTATGGGTTCTGGAAAAGGAACATTGGAGTATTGGGTGGCTGTTGTAAAACCGGGCCGTGTATTGTTTGAGATTTCCGGAGTATCCGATGAAATTGCAAGAGAAGCATTGCGTCTGGCTACACACAAATTACCTTGTAAATGTAAAGTGGTTTCGCGTGCAGACTTAGAAGGCGGTGAATCAAATGAAAACTAATAAATATTTAGAAGAATTAAATACACAGTCCGCAGCAGAGTTAAAGCTGCAGTTGGTGGAAGCTAAAAAAGAACTTTTCAATTTGAGATTCCAGAATGCAACAAACCAGTTAGATAATACGAGCAGAATCAAAGAAGTGAGAAGAAATATTGCCAGAATTCAGACAATCATCACTCAGAAGGAAAGCGTTGCAGAATAATATTATTCTAACAGAAAGGAGTACCCGTCGTGGAAGAAAGAAATCTTAGAAAAACACGTGTCGGCGTTGTTGTAAGCGATAAGATGGATAAGACAATCGTAGTTGCGGTAAAGGACAACGTAAGACATGCATTATACAATAAAATCGTGAAGAAAACTTATAAATTAAAAGCTCATGATGAGAACAACGAGTGTAAGATCGGTGATACTGTCAGAGTAATGGAAACAAGACCTCTCTCGAAAGATAAAAGATGGAGACTTGTGGAAATCATGGAAAGAGCGAAATAATAGAAGGAGGCTACCAGCATGATACAACAGGAAAGTAGATTGAAAGTAGCCGATAACACAGGCGCAAAAGAATTACTCTGCATTCGTGTTATGGGCGGTTCTACAAGAAGATATGCGAATATCGGTGATGTAATTACTGCTACTGTGAAAGATGCAACACCAGGCGGCGTTGTAAAAAAAGGAGATGTAGTAAAAGCAGTAGTTGTTCGTACAGTAAAGGGTGCACGTCGCAAAGATGGTTCCTATATAAAATTTGACGAGAATGCTGCTGTTATTATTAAGGATGACAAAACTCCAAGAGGTACTCGTATTTTTGGACCAGTAGCAAGAGAGCTTCGTGAAAAACAGTTTATGAAAATTGTTTCTCTGGCTCCGGAAGTATTGTAGGAGGAATCGAAGATGGCAAGTTTAAAAATAAAGACTGGCGATACAGTTAAAGTGATCGCAGGGAAAGACAAAGACAAAGAGGGCAAGGTAATTGCCGTAAACAAAAAAAATAATACACTTCTTGTTGAGGGCATCAACATGGTGACAAAGCATACCAAGCCAAGCATGGCAAATCAGCAGGGCGGTATCGTGCATCAGGAGGCTCCGATTCATGCTTCTAACGTGATGTATCTTCACAAGGGAAAAGCGACAAGAGTTGGTTTTAAGATGGACGGAGACAAGAAAGTTCGTTATGCAAAATCCACAGGTGATATTATCGATTAATTCAGGAGAGGAGGTTTAAGAAGTTGAGTAGATTGAAAGAGCAGTATCAGAATGAGATCGTAGACGCTATGGTCAAAAAATTTGGATATAAGAATAAAATGGAAGTTCCGAAGCTTTCCAAGGTTGTCATCAACATGGGTGTCGGTGAAGCAAAGGAAAATGCGAAGATTCTTGAGACAGCGATGAAAGATATGGAAATCATTGCAGGACAGAAGCCGGTAATGACAAAGGCTAAGAATTCCGTGGCAAACTTTAAGATTCGTGAAGGGATGCCGATCGGTTGTAAGGTGACATTGAGAGGCGAGAAGATGTATGAGTTCGTTGACCGTCTTGTGAATTTGGCATTGCCGCGCGTGCGTGACTTCAGAGGCGTTAATCCGAACGCATTTGACGGAAGAGGCAACTATGCACTTGGTATTAAAGAGCAGCTGATTTTCCCTGAAATTGAATACGACAAGGTAGACAAAATAAGAGGAATGGATGTTATCTTTGTTACAACTGCAAGGACAGACGAAGAAGCACGTGAGTTATTGACACAGTTCAATATGCCATTCGCGAAATAAGACAGGAGGGAATTCAAATGGCAAAGACTTCAATGAAAGTAAAACAGCAGCGTAAACAAAAATTCTCTTCCAGAGAATATAATCGTTGTAAAATCTGTGGCCGTCCACATGCATATTTAAGAAAATACGGCGTTTGCAGAGTATGCTTCCGTGAGCTGGCGTACAAGGGCCAGATTCCGGGCGTGAAAAAGGCCAGCTGGTAATTGGCGCTGCTAAGGTTGTATTGAGTAAAAGTAAAGGAAAATATAGGAGGAAAACACATCATGACGATGACAAGTGATCCAATTGCAGATATGCTTACAAGAATCCGTAATGCAAACACTGCGAAACATGATACAGTTGATATTCCATCTTCCAAAATCAAAGTGGCAATCGCAGATATTTTGGTAAGAGAGGGATATATCGTAAAATATGATATCATTGAAGATGGTATTGTGAAGACCATCCGTGTTACATTAAAATACGGTGCAGATAAAAACGAAAAAATTATTACAGGTTTAAAGAGAATTTCCAAGCCGGGTCTTCGTGTATATGCAGGCAAGGATAATTTGCCGAAGGTTCTTGGCGGATTGGGAATTGCGATTCTTTCTACGAATCAGGGAATTGTTACAGACAAAGAGGCGCGCAAGCTTCAGGTTGGCGGCGAGGTATTAGCGTTTGTTTGGTAGTAAAAAGCCAACGAGGTGTTTTATTGGGTAAAAGCGGCTCAGTAAGACCAAAGTAAATTATCCAAAAGTATAACCCGCCTTGTGAGGACGGACATACTCATAAATATAAAAAGTGTCTGTGGGACAGACAAATATCAATAGAAGACGACGGCGGAGGCCGTTCAACAAAAACAGGAGGTACGGGCATGTCACGTATAGGAAGAATGCCAATCGCGATTCCGGCAGGCGTAACTGTTGAAATTGCAGAAAATAATCAGGTGACTGTAAAAGGTCCTAAAGGAACATTAAGCAGAGTATTACCATCTGAGATGGAAATCAAAGTAGAGGGTTCTGAAGTAACCGTTACAAGACCGAATGATTTAAAGAAAATGAAATCCTTACACGGTTTGACAAGAACTCTGATTAATAATATGGTTGTCGGCGTAACGGACGGCTTTACAAAAGAGTTAGAAGTAAACGGTGTCGGTTACAAAGCATCAAAGTCCGGTAAGAAATTGACATTAAACCTTGGCTATTCGCATCCGGTAGAGATGGAAGATCCGGAGGGCTTGGAGTCTACGGTAGATGGCAATAAGATTTTCGTCAAGGGTATCGATAAAGAAAAAGTTGGCCAGTATGCAGCTGAAATCAGAGATAAGAGAAGACCTGAGCCGTATAAGGGAAAAGGTATCAAATATGCTGATGAGGTTATCAGACGTAAAGTAGGTAAGACCGGTAAGAAATAGTTAAAAGGTATACCAGACGCCATAGGCCAGGCAATATCAATGAAATACTCCAGAGTATACCATTATGCCAAAGATCGGGCAATATCAATGAAATTACTCCAGAGTATACCATTATGCCAAAGATCAGGCAATATCAATGAAAGGATGACAAGAGATGGTTAATAAAGTGTCAAGAACTAAAGTTCGTGAAAAGAAACATAGAAGAGTGCGTAACCGTTTGTCCGGAACAACGGAGAGACCACGTTTAGCTGTGTTTAGAAGTAACAATCACATGTACGCTCAGATTATTGACGATACAGTTGGAAATACACTTGCAGCAGCTTCTACACTTGACAAGGATGTAAAGGCGGCATGTGAGAAAACGAATAACGTTGATGCAGCGGCACAGGTTGGTACTGCAATTGCAAAGAAAGCATTAGAGAAGGGGATTTCATCTGTTGTCTTTGACAGAGGCGGTTTCTTATATGCAGGAAAAGTAAAAGCTTTAGCTGATGCAGCCAGAGAAGCTGGATTGAATTTCTAGTAAGGAGGAAAACGGTACATGAAACGTACAATTATTGATGCTAGTCAATTGGAATTAACAGAAAAAGTGGTATCAATTAAACGTGTAACAAAGGTTGTAAAGGGCGGTCGTAATTTCCGTTTTACAGCGCTGGTTGTTGTTGGCGACGGCAATGGTCATGTTGGTGCAGGTTTAGGAAAAGCTGCCGAAATTCCTGAAGCGATTCGCAAGGGAAAAGAAGACGCTATGAAGAAGCTGATTTCTGTTAAATTGGATGAGAATCATAGTATTACACATGATATTTCAGGAAAGCATACAGGTGCTTCCGTATTGTTAAAGAGAGCTCCGGAAGGTACCGGTGTTATCGCGGGCGGTCCTGCGCGAAACGTGTGTGAGCTTGCAGGTATCCAAAATATCCGTACAAAATCTCTGGGCTCCAACAATAAGCAGAACGTTGTGCTTGCAACAATGAATGCTTTGAGTCAGTTAAAGTCCCCGGAAGAAGTAGCGAAACTTCGCGGCTTATCCGTTGAAGAAGTAGTGGGTTAAGGAGGAATTTAAAATGGCAGAGAAATTAAAAATCACACTGATAAAGTCTACAATCGGAGCAGTGCCTAAGAACAGAAAGACGGTAGAAGCTTTGGGCTTGAATAAGATTGGCAAAACAGTTGAAATGCCTGATAACAAAGCCGTCAGAGGTATGATCCAGAACGTAAAACATTTGGTAAAAGTAGAAGAAGTATAAACTTAAAAAGGAGGTGCCATAATGGACTTATCCAATTTACAGCCAGCAGCTGGCGCAAAACAGGGCGATAAATTCAGAAGAGGCCGTGGACACGGATCAGGAAATGGCAAAACAGCCGGCAAGGGACATAAAGGTCAGAAAGCTCGTTCAGGAGCGCCAAGACCGGGATTCGAAGGCGGTCAGATGCCATTATACAGAAGATTACCGAAGAGAGGGTTCAAGTGCAGAAATTCCAAGGTTATTATCGGAATTAATTTGTCCGCTCTGGAAGTATTCGACAATGATGCAGTAGTATCTGTTGAAACATTGATTGAAAAAGGAATCGTAAAGAATCCAAGAGACGGTGTTAAGATTCTTGGAAATGGAGAACTTACTAAGAAGCTTACAGTTCAGGCTAATGCATTCAGCGCAAGCGCAAAGGAAAAAATTGAGGCTCTTGGTGGAAAAGCTGAGGTGATCTAATGTTTGAGACAGTCCGCAATGCGTTTAAGGACGAAAATATACGGAAGAGAATGCTCTTTACATTTTTTATGTTGATTATAATTCGTCTGGGCTCGCAGCTGCCGATTCCTGGTGTAAATCAGGCGGTGTTTGCTGAGTGGTTTGCGAACCAGAGCAGCGATGCGTTTAGCTTTTTCGATGCAATTACGGGTGGTTCTTTCTTGCAGATGTCTATTTTTGCATTGAACATCACACCGTACATCACGTCGTCAATCATTATGCAGTTGCTTACAATTGCAATTCCTAAATTAGAGGAAATGCAGCGTGACGGCGAGGATGGAAGAAAGAAAATTGCAGAGATTACACGATATGTGACCGTAGCGCTTGCACTTATTGAGTCCATTGCGATGGCAATCGGCTTTGGAAGAAGCGGATATTTGACAGAGTACAACTTTATGACAACGCTACAGGTAATCGTAGCATTGACAGCCGGTTCTGCCGTACTCATGTGGATCGGTGAGAGAATTACGGACAAAGGTATCGGAAACGGTATCTCCATCGTTCTCGTTATCAACATTGTTTCACGTATTCCGCAGGACTTTGCAACTTTGTTTGAGCAGTTTGTAACGGGAAAGAATATCGCGCAGGCCACACTTGCAATTGTAATTATCCTTGCGATTATATTAGTAACCGTCGTATTCGTAATTGTGTTGCAGGATGCCGAAAGACGAATCCCGGTGACTTATTCCAAGAAGATTCAGGGAAGAAAGACTGTTGGCGGACAGTCAACGCATATTCCGTTGAAGGTAAATACCGGCGGTGTTATTCCGGTTATCTTTGCGCAGTCTTTGATGCAGTTCCCGGTAGTCATTGCTCAGATTTTAGGAAAAGGAAACGGAACCGGAATCGGAAGCAAGATATTGAAGGGATTATCCCAGGCGAACTGGTGTGATCCGTCCGAACCTATATATAGTATAGGATTGGTGGTATATATTGTATTAATCATTGCGTTTGCATATTTCTATACGTCTATTACATTCAATCCGTTGGAAATTGCAAATAATATGAAAAAACAGGGCGGATTTATTCCGGGAATCAGACCCGGAAAACCAACCAGTGATTTTCTGAACAAAATCTTAAATTACATTGTTTTTATCGGAGCGGCAGGTTTAACTATTGTCACGATCATACCGATCTTTTTCAATGGTGTATTTAATGCGGACGTTTCCTTTGGTGGAACATCCATTATCATCATTGTTGGTGTTGTAATTGAGACAATCAAGCAGATTGAGTCACAGATGTTGGTACGTCATTATAAAGGATTTTTGAATAATTAATGTGTACCGTGGGGGTGCGGCGTAGCCGTATCTCCCATGGTGCACTAAAGTTGTTTATGGAGAAAAGTAATAAAAAATTATATAAAATTAAGGAGGTTTACTGGTATGAAGATTATTATGTTAGGCGCCCCGGGAGCGGGAAAAGGAACACAGGCAAAGCAGATTGCCGGAAAGTATAATATTCCGCATATTTCCACAGGAGATATTTTCCGTGCAAACATCAAAGAGGGAACGGAGCTTGGCAAAAAAGCAAAAGAGTACATGGATCAGGGCTTGTTGGTTCCTGACGAGCTGACCTGTGATCTTGTCGTTGACAGAATTCAGCAGGATGACTGCAAGAACGGTTTTGTACTGGATGGATTCCCAAGAACGATTCCGCAGGCAGAGGCGTTAGATGCAGCGTTGACAAAGCTGGGAGAGAAGATGGATTATGCGATTGACGTCGATGTTCCGGATGAGAACATTGTAAACCGCATGGGCGGCAGACGTGCATGTATCAATTGCGGCGCGACTTACCATATCGTATCTATTCCGCCGAAGAAAGAGGGAATCTGCGATACCTGCGGCAATGAGCTTGTATTAAGGGATGATGATAAGCCGGAAACCGTTCAGAAGCGTTTGAACGTATATCATGAGCAGACACAGCCGCTGATTGACTATTATACGAAACAGGGAATTTTAAAATCCGTTGACGGAACACAGCCGATGGAAGATGTATTTGCATCTATTGTGAAGATTTTAGGAGCATAAGGAATGTCAGTGACAATAAAGTCTGCCAGAGAAATCGAATTGATGAGAGCGGCAGGAAAGATTCTCGCGAAGGTTCACCAGAATTTGGATCATGAGATTAAGCCGGGGATGTCCACATGGGATATTAACCGGCTGGGGGATGAAATGATTCGTGATTACGGATGCGTTCCCAATTTTCTGAATTATCAGGGATATCCGGCTTCGGTGTGCGTATCGGTAAATGAAGAGGTGGTTCATGGGATACCGAGTAAAAAACGCATCCTGAAGGAGGGCGATATCGTGAGTCTGGATATGGGACTTATTTATAAAGGTTATCATTCGGATGCCGCGCGCACGCATGGCGTAGGTGAGATTTCCAAGGAAGCGGCTGATTTAATTGCACGTACAAGACAAAGCTTCTTTGAGGGAATCCGCTATGCAAAGGAAGGAAAACATTTGCATGATATATCGGCAGCGATCGGTGATTATGCGGAGAGCTTCGGCTATGGGGTCGTCTATGATCTGGTGGGTCACGGGATCGGGACACATCTTCATGAGTCGCCGGAGATTCCCAACTACAGACAGCCGCGCAGAGGAATCCGTTTGAAAAGCGGCATGACGCTCGCCATTGAACCAATGATCAATGCCGGGACGGCTAATGTCATATGGCTTGACGATGGGTGGACAGTTGTGTCAAAGGACCGTTCGTTGTCAGCGCACTATGAGAATACGGTCCTTATAACGGACGGAGAGCCGGAGATTCTGACGCTGACAGAGGAGGAAGCGGAGGATGGAATTTGCGATTGTAAAGGCCGGGCATGATAAGAGCCAGCTATACTTTATTATAAAGGAAGAAACAGACTTTGTTTATCTGGTCAATGGGTCTACGAGGCCAGTGGAAAAGCCAAAGAAAAAGAATAAAAAACATATTCAGCCGATTAAAAAATTTCCGCAGGAGATCCGCGCTATTATGGAGGAGAGCCTGCCGGAGAATCAAAAAATAAAAAAGGCGATAAAAACCCTGAAAATATCATATAAATGATACAGTAATTTCAATGAGACAGAGGAGAATGAAAATGTCGAAATCAGATGTGATTGAGGTAGAAGGAACTGTGCTGGAGAAGCTTCCAAATGCAATGTTCCAGGTAGAGTTAGAAAACGGCCATCAGGTATTGGCGCATATCAGCGGAAAGCTCCGCATGAATTTTATCCGTATTTTACCGGGAGACAAGGTGACGATAGAAATGTCGCCGTATGATTTGTCAAAGGGAAGGATTATATGGAGAGATAAATAAAAGGTTTTGCTATTAGGCCATATTGAGGACGCCGGAAAGCGGGCCGATATATTTTACGCAGACGGGGACAGCGCGCCGGCAAACTAACTGTCTGCCTAAAAATATATCGGCCCGCTTTCCGGCTGTTTGTAGCTATTCCGGCGGAATATAGACTATAATCGTCTTAACCGTTGCAGAATGTGAAATAAAAGGAAAAAATAGATTGATTTTTGAATAAACATATGCTAAAATTAGAGACGGTGCCATTCGGCGTAGTTAAGAAACACTCCAGAGTGTACCTGTATGCCATTCGGCATATATAGTGAAACACTCCAGAGGTACCTACATGCCATTCGGCGTAGTTAAGAAAGGAGGCTTTACTGTGAAGGTAAGATCATCAGTTAAACCTATTTGCGAAAAATGCAAAGTAATTAAGAGAAAGGGAAGCATCAGAGTAATCTGTGAGAACCCGAAGCACAAACAGAGACAGGGTTAATTTGTCCGTTTGTGAGAAAAGTATAAATATATGGCGGCTGCATCGTCGTGTTTGATGATGTTCATATATTGTGCTTTGATTGCTGCGTAAATTATCTATGCAGTTCTACGTTACCCCACATACCGGGGGTATGCAGATACCATCCCCAAGCAGGCTGGTGTCAGTTCAACTTGCAGAGTTGAAATATTTGTAACGAAAGACTTAAACAAAATCTTATGGAGGTGTAAACACACATGGCTCGTATCGCAGGTGTAGATTTACCAAGAGAAAAACGTGTAGAAATCGGTCTGACATATATCTACGGAATCGGAAGAGTAAGCTCAAACCGTATTTTGGCGGAGGCCAAGGTTAATCCGGATACTCGTGTCAGAGATTTGACAGATGATGAGGTAAAAAGAATTAGTGCAGTTATCGATGAGACTCAGACCGTAGAGGGTGATCTCAGACGTGAGATTGCGCTGAATATCAAGAGACTGCAGGAGATCGGATGCTATCGCGGTATCCGTCACAGAAAAGGACTTCCGGTTCGCGGTCAGAAGACAAAGACCAATGCCAGAACAAGAAAAGGTCCGAAGAGAACAGTTGCAAACAAAAAGAAATAAGAAGAAAGTAGGTTAGTTTAGATATGGCTAATAAAGTTACAAAAAAAGTGACAAAAAAGCGTGTTAAGAAAAACGTTGAACATGGACAGGCACATATTCAGTCATCTTTTAACAACACAATTGTAACGCTGACTGATGCTGCAGGCAATGCCTTGTCATGGGCGAGTGCCGGTGGTCTTGGATTTAGAGGTTCAAAGAAATCTACTCCTTATGCTGCACAGATGGCGGCTGAAACTGCTACAAAGGCAGCTCTTATACATGGATTGAAAACAGTAGACGTTATGGTAAAGGGACCGGGTTCAGGAAGAGAAGCTGCGATTCGTGCGCTTCAGGCATGCGGACTTGAGGTTGTTTCAATCAGAGACGTAACGCCGGTACCTCACAATGGATGTCGTCCACCAAAACGTAGAAGAGTGTAATAGGAGGGAAAATCTAAGATGGCAGTTAATAAAGTTCCTGTTTTGAAAAGATGCAGATCTCTTGGTTTAGAGCCAAGTTATTTAGGATATGACAAAAAATCCAACAGAGAATTAAAAAGAGCAAATAAGAAGGTGTCCGAGTACGGACTTCAGCTTAGAGAAAAACAGAAAGCAAAATTCATTTACGGAGTATTGGAGAAGCCTTTCCGTAATTACTATGAAAAAGCAGACCGGATGAAGGGTATGACAGGTACAAACCTGATGACGATTTTGGAGTCCAGACTGGACAACGTTATCTTCCGTCTGGGATTTGCGAGAACAAGAAGAGAAGCAAGACAGATCGTTGATCATAAATTTGTTACGGTAAATGGCAAGCTGGTGAATATCCCGTCCTATTTAGTAAAGGCCGGAGATATTGTCGAAATCAACGAAAAACATAAAAACATCCAGAGAATGAAGGATATCATCGGAGTTACCGGCGGAAGATTGATTCCGGAGTGGCTTGATGTAGATGTAGAAAAATTACAGGGTGTTGTAAAGGAATTGCCTTCCAGAGAGGTTATTGACGTACCGGTAGACGAAATGCTTATTGTCGAGTTATATTCGAAGTAATGCACACCGCATAAATAGTCCTAGATAGTTAGTCAAATTACCCGAAAAGGAGGGACGTTGTAGTGTTCGATTTTGAAAAACCAAGAATTGAAATTGCCGAGATTTCAGACGACAAAAGATATGGCAGATTTGTTGTGGAACCCCTTGAGAGAGGATATGGTACGACCCTTGGTAATTCTTTAAGAAGAATTATGCTTTCTTCATTGCCGGGAGCAGCAGTCAGTCAGGTGAAAATTGATGGTGTTTTGCACGAATTCAGTTCAATCCCGGGTGTAAAAGAAGATGTAACTGAAATTATTATGAATATAAAGAATCTTGCCATTAAGAACAACAGCAGCACAAACGAGTCTAAGATTGCATATATCGAATTCTCGGGTGAGGGTGTTGTGACGGCGGCAGATATCCAGGTAGATCAGGATATTGAAATTCTGAATCCGGATCTTGTGATTGCGCACCTGAACGGCGGCGTTGACTGTAAGCTTTACATGGAGCTTACAATCACACGCGGCAGAGGTTATGTAAGCGCGGACAAGAACAAGAGTCCGGAGCTGCCGATTGGCATGATTGCGGTGGATTCCATTTATACACCGGTAGAGCGGGTGAATCTTACGATTCAGAATACCCGTGTAGGTCAGATCACTGACTTTGATAAGCTTACGTTAGATGTCTACACAAACGGAACGCTTGCTCCGGACGAGGCGGTAAGCTTGGCGGCGAAGGTATTAAGCGAGCATTTGAGTCTCTTTATTGATCTCTCCGAGAATGCAAAGACAGCGGAGGTTATGATTGAGAAGGAAGACAATGCAAAAGAAAAAGTTCTTGAAATGAACATTGATGAACTTGAATTGTCCGTTCGTTCTTACAACTGCTTAAAGAGAGCAGGTATCAACACTGTGGAAGAGTTGACGAACAGAACGCCGGAGGATATGATGAAGGTGCGGAACCTTGGACGTAAGTCTTTGGAGGAAGTGCTTGCAAAATTAAAAGAATTAGGTCTGCAGCTCAATCAGGGCGAGGATTAAACCCGTGTGGCATATCATAAGCATCCGGTGAGTAAGCCCAAAGAGCATGATCGGATGTACCACAAATGGAGGATTAGAAAATGGCAAAGTATAGAAAATTAGGAAGAACATCT
Organism: uncultured Roseburia sp.; assembly: GCA_947564465.1. Classification (GTDB taxonomy): domain Bacteria; phylum Bacillota; class Clostridia; order Lachnospirales; family Lachnospiraceae; genus Roseburia_C. The sequence goes on from CANOCV010000011.1 coordinate 32,083, forward strand.
TCTCAGAGAAAGGCATTGCTTAGAAATCAGGTGACAGCGCTGTTAAATAACGGCAAGATTATTACAACTGAGGCAAAAGCTAAGGAAGTGCGCAAAATAGCGGAAGGCTTAATCGCTATGGCTGTAAGAGAGAAGGATAACTACGAGGAAGTGACTGTAAAGGCTAAGGTTCCGAAGAAGGATGCCAACGGCAAGAGAGTCAAAGAAGTAGTAGACGGTAAGAAGGTTACCGTATATGATGAAGTCGAGAAGACAATAAAGAAAGATAAACCGTCCCGTCTTCATGCGAGAAGACAGATGCTTAAGGTTCTTTACCCTGTAAAAGAGGTTCCGAAGGAGGCAGCAGGAAGAAAGAGAAATACAAAGCAGGTGGATATGCCGGCTAAGTTATTTGACGAGATTGCGCCGAAGTATGTAGACCGTAACGGCGGTTATACAAGAATCGTGAAGATTGGACAGCGTAAAGGTGACGGAGCTTTAGAGGTTCTTCTTGAGTTAGTATAAGCGTATAAGAAAAAGAGAGGATTTAGGTATCCTCTCTTTTTTTACTGAGCGGAAGGGTAAAAATAAATTCTGTGCCGACCCCTTCCGTGCTGATTACATTTATGTTTTCACTGTGAGCCTGAATGATTTCTTTTACAATTGAAAGTCCAAGTCCCGTCCCTCTCTTGTCCTTTCCGCGTGATAAATCCGTTTTGTAAAAGCGTTCCCATATCTTATTCAGACTATCCTTAGGTATACCGATTCCGCTGTCCTTTACGGATACGAATACCTTCTCGTTTTTTTCTGTTGTTTCTATTTTAATTTCAGAGTCCGGATGTGAAAATTTTATGGCGTTATCAATCAAATTATAAATGACCTGCTGGATTTTAGACATATCCGCGGTCACGTAGAGTGTCTGCCCGGAGAGAATCAGGTGAAAGGCAATGCGCTTCTCCTTGCAGGTACCCTCGAAGGTCTGTACCGTGGTTTTGATGCTCTGGTTAATATCGAAGTCGCTCACATCTAACATAGTTCCGTGGGAGCCGTATTTGTTTAGCTCCAGCAGGCTGTGTGTCAGCTTTGTCAGCCGCTCTGTTTCAAACAGAATAATGTTTAAGTATTTTTCCTGCATTTCAAACGGAATAGTACCGTCTAACATAGCCTCTATGTATCCCTTGATAGAGGTCAGAGGAGAGCGAAAGTCATGGGAGACATTCGACACAAATTTGCGCTGATCGTCTTCAAGAGTGTTTAGCTCGTTTGCCATATAGTTTAAGGAGGCGGTAAGGTAGCCAAGCTCGTCGCTGCTGTGCACGTCAATCTTATAACTGAAATCACCGTTGGCATAAGCTTCGGCGCCGCGGATAATTTTCCGTATCGGACGATAGATCGTGAAGGTAATAAAAATCAGCAGGACAAAGGCGCAGGCAAACAGAATCAGGAGCGTAAGGTAGGACTGGTTTAAAAGGCCGTTATGGTAGGCGGCAATGTCCGTAAGGGGTTTATGGATAAATACATAGCCCTGTACCTTATAGTTAATTGTAAACTGTGAAAAGACGCTTAAGTTGTCCTGCGGGAATTTGCCGTAAAAATTGCCGATTTGATAATATTTGCTTCCAAAGTCCGTAATATTAAACCCATCAATCAGGGTACGGTTATCCATGTCCACGGGTTCCCTGGAGTTCACCAAGAGCTCTCCCTGTGTATCTACAATCCATATCTGAGCGGAGAGATAGGTGTCAAGCGATTTTAACTGCCGCTGTAAGTCTTCAAGAGTGATTGTGCTGTTATAGTAATTTGTCGCATAGGTGGAAGCGATTAGGTTTGCCTCCCGGTATAGCGAGTCCGCTTCATTCTCCTGTATATAATTCATGGAAATATGCGAAGTAAAGGTGGATACCGTGATAAATCCGAGGATGCCGAAAATCAGGTATCCAAGTAGGATTTTTAAATAGAGTGTCCGTTTCATTCTTTGACCTCAAACTTATAACCGATGCCCCAGACGGTTGTAATGCCCCAGGCTCTGTGATCCTTAATTTTTTCGCGGAGACGCTTTACATGCACGTCTACGGTTCTGGTATCGCCGATATATTCATAGCCCCAGATGTGGTCTAGAAGCTGCTCTCTTGTAAATACCTGATTCGGTGAAGCGGCAAGGAAATATAAAAGCTCAAGCTCCTTTGGCGGCATATCCAGGGATTTGCCGTAATATTCTACCGAATAGTTGGAGAGATTGATAATAAGGTCGGGATAGGTGACGCATTTGATTTCGGGGTTGGACTGTTCCGGCTTGGCGGGTTGATAGCGGCGCAGCACAGCCTTTACTCTTGCCACAAGCTCTTTAGAGTCAAAGGGTTTCATAATATAATCGTCGGCCCCAAGCTCGAGTCCCAAAACCTTGTCAAATATCTCGCCTTTTGCGGAGAGCATGATGATTGGCACGTTTGCTTTCGCGCGAATTTCGCGGCATACCTGGTAGCCGTCGATACCCGGAAGCATCAAATCAAGTAAAATCAGGTTCGGCTGATAGGTGTTAAACGCTGCAAGTGCGGCCTCGCCGTCGTGTACCATGTGGGTGTCGAAGCACTCCTTGGTTAGATAAAGGGAAATAAGTTCTGCAATATTTACATCGTCGTCTACGATGAGTATTTTTTGTTTTGCTGCCATAAAAATCTCCTTATATAGTGATGCGTATATAGCTTACTTAAACTCTGCAATGGTAACGCCTGCATCTCCCTCTCCAAATTCGCCAAGATGAAAGTTTTTTACATATTTCTGGCGTTTCAGATGTCCCTGTACCGCGTTTCTGAGGGCTCCGGTTCCCTTTCCGTGAACAATCCGAACGGAAGGCAGATGAGCGAGATAAGCGTCGTCAAGGTATTTGTCGAGAACGGCAAGCGCCTCGTCTACGGTTTTTCCGATCAGGTTGATTTCCGTGGAAATCGAGGCGGACTTTGACATTTTTAATTTTCCGGCTCCGGTTTTGCCGTACTGCCGGCCGGAAGGAGAGGTTTCGTCCTCTAAAAGGATCAAATCCCGGATATTTACCTGTGAGCGAAGAATGCCCATCTGAACAAACAGATTGCCCTTGGCGTCCGGAAGGGTGTGGACCGTGCCCTTCAGATTCATGCTTAGGACCTTGACACTGTCGCCAAGCTTTAATTTTTTTGGAGCCTTGTGATTTGCCGGTGAGTCTTTTTTTGAGGACGCAAATTTTTTTTCGTTTGCGGACATTTTCTCGCGCAGCTTTGTGCGTTCACGTTCCATCTCGCTGATATCCGGGCGGGTGCTGCCGTAACGGTTGAAGTTGCGGATGGCCGCGTCAGCCGTGTCCTTGGCTTCCTTCAAAATAGCGTTGGCCTCCTCGCTTGCTTTGCGGAGAATTTCGTCACGGCGGGTGTCCAATTTTTCCTGCTTTTGTTCCAGACGTTTTTTGAGCGTCTCAATTTCTGATTTATATTGGTTGATTTCGAGTTGTTCCTTTTCGATGGTCAGCCGGCTTTTTTCCAGATTGGCAATCAAGTCCTCAAAATTCTGTTCATTCTCCGTGATTCGTTTTTTGGCGTCCGCGATGATGTGTGAGGATAAGCCGAGCTTCTGGGAAATGGCAAAGGCATTGCTTTTTCCCGGAATCCCAATTAACAGACGATATGTCGGGCTTAAGGTTTCCACATCGAATTCACAGCACGCATTTTCAATGCCCTCCGTACTCAGGGCGTAAATTTTGATTTCACTGTAATGTGTTGTGGCCATTGTGTGAATATGGCGTTCATGAAACCAGGACAGAATGGACACTGCGAGCGCGGCGCCTTCTGCCGGATCTGTTCCCGCACACAGCTCGTCAAAGAGAACAAGCGAGCGTGTATCGGCACTGGCGAGGATCTCCGTGATATTTGTCATATGTGAGGAGAAGGTACTAAGGCTTTGTTCAATGCTCTGTTCGTCTCCGATGTCGGCAAAAACATTGTGAAAAATGGCGAGCTCCGATCGGTCGCCGGCCGGTATCAGCATACCGGACTGACCCATCAGCGTCAAAAGGCCGACGGTTTTTAACGAAACCGTTTTGCCTCCGGTGTTCGGTCCTGTAATTACGAGCTGGTCAAACTCACCGCCAAGGCGAATGTCAATCGGAACGACTTTCTTTTTGTCAAGCAGAGGGTGTCTGCCCTTTTTGATGTTAATTCGTCCCTTTTCGTTCAGGGAAGGCATGCTGCCGTTATATTCGAGCGCATAGGCTGCCTTGGCAAAAATAAAGTCAAGCGTGGTCAGTAGCTTGTAATCTTCTAAGATATCGGGAACAGATTCTGCTGCGAGATTGCTTAAGCCTGCGAGAATCGCCTCAATTTCTTCCTGTTCCTTTAAAAACATTTCCCGCAGATCATTGTTGAGATTGACGACAGCCATCGGCTCAATAAAGAGCGTGGAGCCGGAGGAGGACTGGTCATGAATCATACCGGTAATCTGTCCTTTGGCCTCTGCTTTTACGGGCAGGCAGTATCTTCCGTCGCGCATTGTAATGACGGCATCCTGCAGATATCCGCGCACGGTGGTATTATTCAGCATGGAATTCATCTGTGCGTGAATCTTATCGTTAATGCGTTTGACAGAGCGGCGTATGGATCTTAGATTGCTGCTGGCGTCGTCGCTGATTTCATCCTCGGATAAAATGCAGCGCTTGATTTCCGTCGAAAGGGGAGTAAGCGGTTCGAGACGCTCAAACAGATCTGTCAGGGAGTCTGCGACTGCCTCGTCTTTGTCGTTTCTGCCATATGCCTTTGCGCGCTTGGCAGCCTCCAAGAGAGAGGCGAGACGTAAAAGCTCTGTAATACTTAAGCTTCCGCCGACCTCTAAACGTTTGATGGAGGCGCCGATATCATGGATTCCGGAAAGAAGGGGTCTCCCCTTTTTGTATACGCGGCTTAACGCATCGTTTGTCTGGCGCAGCGCCAGCAAAATCTCGTCCGGATCCGTGGACGGAATGAGACGGCGGCACATATCCTTTGCCTTTTCGCTGGAGGCGTAGTCCGCCAGTGTATCAATAATTTTGTTATATTCTAAAGTTCTGAAAACTTTTTGGTTCATATGATTTTATACCTCTTTGATTTGTAATTCCTGAGTGGGATATATGTTCTTATTTTAACGCAAAAGTCATGGGATGAAAAGTAAAAGAGACAATATTTTTAGGCACCCATACGGGTGTCCGGGTGAATTGATAGAATTGATGCAAAACAGGGCATCCGTGTCACCAAGCAGCGGGCTGACGACAGATCGGCGAAGTTATTATTCCGTATCTTCAATATGGTCTAACGCAAATTGGATACTCTGATTAATCAGCTGGTTGCGGCTGATAGATTTCTTGGAAGCAATTTGGTCCAGCCTCTTTAGGACGTTTGTATCAATACGAATCGAGATGACTTCTTTTTCTGTTTTTTGGGGAATGAATTTATTCATATAATCACCTTTTTTTCTTTTTATTGTATTGGAAAAACGGCTGACTTTATATATTCTATATCATAATCGGAAAATGAATACAAAATGATTGCAGAACAGGAAAAATAATGGTAATATGTATATAAATACATGTCAAAAAATGGATTTTTTGGCAGAAATAGACAAAGGGGAACTGAAATGAGCGAAATGAAGCGAAGCAGGGTACTGGACATTTTTTTCCGGACAATGAAAGGTGAGGACGTATCCGTTAAGAAACTGGCAGATGAGTATAAAGTATCGTCAAAAAGCATATCTCGTGACATCAGTGAAATCAAAAGTTTCCTCGCAGACAACCGTGAGCTGGTGGGCAATGCGGAGCTTGAATATTCCCACAAGAGCCGCGCGTACCGTCTGAGCATGAAAGAGTTTTTAAAGAACGAGGAACTAATCACAATTATCAAAATTCTAATCGGCAGCCGTGCGTTGAGCAAGATGGAGCTGTTGCAGATCATCGGTAAATTAAAAGGGTTTACCACTTACCAGGACAGGCTTTTAGTCGAAGAATTAATTCAAAAGGAAATATATCATTACCGAGAGGTGGGACATGACTGCATGAGCGTGGAGGCTATGATTTGGAAGCTGACGAAGTGCATTCATGAGAGAACCGAAATCAGTGTGCGCTATTATAAGGTGAGCAGGGAGGATGTCACAAGGCGTCTGCGTCCGGTAGCCATTATTTTCAGCGAGTACTATTTTTATTTAATAGCGTACCGCACAGAGGACTGTGATTTTACACCGATTTATTACAGAGTCGACCGGATTATAGAGATGATAGAGCATCGCACGCATTTCGAGTCTGACGAGCGGTATGAGTTTGATGAGGGGGAGCTGCGCGAGCGGATTCAGCTTATGTTTCCGGGGAAGGACCGCAAAATTCGTTTCGAATACTATGGCCCGTCCGTGCAGGCGATTCTCGATAAGCTGCCGACAGCGAGAGTGACCGAAGTCTATGGGAATACGAAGGTGATTGAAGCGGAGGTCTACGGAGTCGGGGTGAATATGTTTCTGCTCTCGCAGGGGAGCTGGGTGAAAGCGATAGGGCCAAAGGAGTTTGTGGAGGAGATGCGGAATGAGGTCGTGAAATTGATGGAGTATTATGAGGGGGATAGTGTGAATTCGGTTTGAGGGAGGTTGTGTGATGGAGGAAAAGGATACGGAAGCGCAGGGATTGATTAGCAGTACATTTTTTTCAAGAGCAATTGCGGTTGACCACACAAAGGTTTTCCCGGTGATGGTATTGGCGACAATGTCGAGTGGAAAGAGCACTCTTATCAATGCGTTGCTTGGGGAGGATATACTGCCAAGCAAGAATGAAGCGTGTACGGCAAAGGTATATTCTATCTTAGATGACGATTCTATGGAAGAACCAAAGCTGTATATTACATCAAACGATGGACATGTAAACGTGATTGAAGAAAATCTGGCTGCGGCGTTGGAAGAGGCAAACAATACAGATACCGTTAAAGATATTTTGATTTCCGGTGATATTAAAGGTGTGTTTAACACAGATAAAGCACTGCTTGTTATTGATACGCCGGGACCCAATAATTCACGCGATGCACTGCATGAATCTATCACAAAGAATGTGCTTGATAAGCTGTATGGCGGGCTTATCTTATACGTTATGAACGCGACACAGATGGGAATTAACGATGATTGTCAGTTGTTGAGCATTTTGAGAGCGCATATGCAAAAGCACAAAAAAGTGAAGGTAGTTTTTGTGATTAACAAAATGGATGCGATAGATTTTGAAAAGGAATCCGCGGCCGAACTGATTTGTGAGATAAAGAAGTATATTGAAAATAATGGAATTGATAATCCGGATATCATTCCGGTGTCTGCTCTGGCGGCCAATCTTTTTAAGAAAGTATTAGAGGGTGAGAAACTTACAAGGAGTCAATACAAAAGTTTTTTAGCTATGTATGAGCTGTTTCGGACATCGGATATCCGAATGACATCCTATGCAATGACGGAAGAAGTGCCAAACCGCATGAATAAAATTGTTGTGCGCGAGATGGAATATACGGTTGCGGAAATTATGGCGGCGATTGAAAATACGGGTATTACCTATCTCGAAAATTATATACAGGAGGCGCAGATTCTCAGCAGTGAAAATTCTTCGGTGAAGATAAATCTAAAGAGTGCAGTTACAAAATTTTCCATTGAATACCATCCTTATCTATTGAAGTACACGTTTAAGAAAAACGGAAAAAGATTAAGTGCGTACAATGAAATCCGAAAAAGAGCCAATACGGTCCTTTTCCGGAATTTGTTTGAAAAATCAGGAAATTGGTCCGGATTGACCGCAGAAATTGTAAAGCTTTGCAATACTCCGGAGGTAGAGATTCATTTTACCGGAAGGCAAACAGACTACAATGATTTAAAGGGATGTATTGACCAATATAACGGCAGCGCCGTCATTCATTTGTGCTTTGATAAATGCCACAGTGATGCAGAATTGATACAGGAGCTGGATCAAATTGTATCGGATGCAAAAAGTGTGATTCCACAGCCCGCTGCAAGAAACCGGGAAGGAAGAAATATATATGAGGTTTATGACGAAGCAAAGAACGGGGAGTGTGACGGCGAATATCATTTAAAAGTCAAGGAGGCGTTTGACGATATTATTCGGATCAGGAATAAATGGAATATTACTTAAAAATATACGATTCTATCGAGCTTCTTGGGGGCTTCGTATGTTTGGCAGTGAAGAGGATGGGATAGATCCAAAATCGATCAATGGTTCATATCTATATGAGTTGATGGGAGACAAATTTCACGAACCCCAATAAATACATTGAGAGGAGAAAAGAAATGACAAAGTTTTCAATAGAATACAATCCGTATCTTGTGGAATGTGTATTCCGGAAAAACGAAAAGGTATTGAATAGTAACAGTAAAATCGGAGCAAAATCAGGGGAAAGACTGCAGGCATTATTAGGAGAGTCCGGGAATTGGAAAGGACTTCCGGAAGAGATTGCGAATGCGTGTGACGATGATGAGGTTGAAGTTACGTTTAAAGGAAGGAGGATTGATTACAACGACCTAAAGGATACGATTGAATTGTATAAGGGGAATGTTCGTTTTAAATTATTATTTGAAGAATCCAAGAATGATGCGGATGTCATGAAAGAGTTGGATAAAATATTCAATGATATTAAGCAGAAGAACATACCGGAGTTTCAGGCTGAAAATGAGGAAGGGAAAGATATTTTTGACGCCTATGAAGAGGTAAAAAACGGAATTTTTGAAGTCAGCGTTATTGCGACAATGAGCAGCGGAAAATCAACATTGATCAATGCGCTTTTGCATACAGAACTTCTTCCTTCCGAGAACAAAGCATGTACGGCAACAATTTGCCGTATTCTGGATAATGATGAAATGGAGCAGTATGAGGCTGCATGTTATGCGAATGACGAAACAGTAATTCATCCGAGAACGGTTGTGACACCGGAGATGATGAGGGAATATAATGCCGACGAAGCGATTACATATATTGATATTGAGGGAAGTGTTCCGGCAATTCCAAGTGATAAAATCAGATTATGTTTGAGAGATACTCCGGGACCGAACAACTCAAGAGATGAGAATCATGAGCGGTTAACCAGTTCCATTATAAAAAGAACAAATGCGGTTGTGCTGTATGTTATGAACGCAACACAAATCGGTATCAATGATGATGAGCAGCTGTTGAAAAGTATTTCCAATGAAATGAAAAGAGCAGGAAAGCAGTCAAGAGATCGTTTTATTTTTGTAATAAATAAGTGTGATGCATTAGATGAGGAGAAAGGCGAAACGACGGAGAAATTACTGAAAGATGTAAAAGATTATCTAAAGGGCTTTGGCATAGTGGAGCCGACACTGATTCCTACAAGCGCACGTCTCGCTTTACTCATTAGAAAAGAGCGTAAGGGTGAAAAGTTATCCAGGATGGAGAGACAGACTTTATCTCAGGTAGAGGACTTCGTAGAAATTGACAAGCTGCATTTTGAGAAAAATGCAACGCTCACGCCGACAGTACATGAAAAATTGCAAAGAGATGTAGAGCGTTTTCATGCAGATGAGGAGAATTGGGATTTAGAGGCGCTGATTCATACCGGAGTTCCGGCCGTAGAGGAGACAATCTGTGAATATATTGAGAAGTATGCGTATCCAATCAAAATAAAGGATGCCATTAAGGACATAAAAGGAATCCTGGATGAATTAAACATGAAAGCCAAGTTTGCGGAAAGTATTGCGTTTGATAAAGATCAATTAGACAAAGTCCGTGCACAGATTAAAGAGGCTGAGAAAAAGAACGCTGCCGGTAAAAACATATATGATTCTTATAAAGAGAAGATCAGTAATTTCCGGCTAGATTCAATAAGTGAAGAGGATGAACAGGTTTCTGTTGAAGTGGAACTGCGAAGAATGGTAAAAGAATATGATAATAAGACAAACATTGATAAGATGGAAGCGGATAGGCTGATAGAGTCATTTCAGGAAACATTGAACAGATTCCAAAAAAACTGCGAAACAAGGTTAAACAGGGAAATTGATATGAAAATATTCCAGAAATGCAGTGAATTATTGGAGGAATATACGACCATGATCCGTGAGACGCTCGACGATATTAAAATTGACGGATATGATTTCAGAAAGAGTAAATCGTTTGAGAGAATCAAGATTTCAAATGTAAGTGAAATTAAAAAGAGAAATGAGCGGGAACGGTATCGAAATGAAACGAGATGGAAAGATAATCCGGAACGTTCCGGCTTTTTTGGTTTTTTTAAATTCTGGAAACCGAGGGAAATTTCGTATACTGTAACAGTTAAAGACGGTGTAGATGTAAATGTAAGGAATGTTATTGTTGACATTATGACTATGTTTGCAAAAAGCATAAAAGAAAATATAAGCAGTATATTCCGGCAGTCGGAGGAACAGGTTGAAGAATACAAGACAGTTTTTTATGACAATATTGATACACTGAGTTCAGAAATAGATAATATATTGAATCGGCTGAAGGAAGATACAAAAGAATCAAAGGAATTGGAGAAACGCGTAGAAAAAAATAAAGAAATAGCGGCGTGGGTTGAAAATAAGGAAGAAGAGATTAAAACTTTGTTGATGTTCTAAGGGGGTGTTATTATGCAGCGGTATGATGCGATTGAAAGCGGAATAGAAAAAAACGATATAAAGACATTGAGAGAGGCGATAGGAAGTATCTGCTATACAAGCACGGATTTTTCAAGCGGTGAATTTGATGAAATAGTAAGGTATGTAGAGGCGAAGGGCATAAAATTAAAAGATGATACGTTGATTGGAAATCCTCTTATTTCAAGTACAAAGAGTTCTTTTTCCGATGAGGATTTTGCAAGGGCGGTTTTTGAATTAAAACGAAATTTCTGTGACGAAAGAATTGGGGATGTTAAGAAGATCGGGAAAGCGCTTTATGCATCAGACAAACAGGAACCGGGTAAACGCCCAAACGCACAAAGCCACCAGCAGGAAAGTCGTCTTCCAATGATAGCAGGACTGGTGGCAGCGGTGATAATCATAGCAGTTGTAATCTTACTGCTAAGGAGGTAAAGAAGAACTTTGGCTGTACGAATATGCGTAGCTGTATATCTTGCGGCAAAAATAAAAATTGCGACGAAGGTGGAGCAAAGAATTATAGACAGTATGTGCGCAAACGGAACAGGGAGTTAAAGGAACGATACAGGTGTGACCGTGTGAATGGTCTATGCAAATTAGATAAATGTAAATTCTATAAAGAGTGTGATAAAAAAGCCAAGAAAAAGTATGAAGCATGGCGTGCCGCTTTTAGCAAAAGTAAAAAAGAAGAATTAGAAAAACTATCCAAAGGAGATTATAGTTATGGACACTCAAGTGGCGGAAGTACAAGATATGAATAAGCTTGCCATGTCTTTGGATTTGGCAAAAGATGTAATTACCAGAGATTATCTTTATCAATTAAGCGAATATTCTGTTGCAGAATTGCCGGAAGAATTTAAAGAGCTTGACATTGCCGATTATACCAGAATTTTTAAATTTACAAAAATGGTATCGGATAAGAAAGAGAGCATGATTGATAAATTTGTAACGGTTTTAAATGCAGCATATTCAAGCAATGCGACGGTTGTGACTTTGATATCCGGGCATAAGGAGTATACAGAATATTTTCTGGGGGTTGTGAGTAAAGATATAGATCAGCAAAATCATATCATCGAAACACAAGGAGAAATACTGAAAGGAGTATTAACAGGTAATTTTCCGGGATTGGAAATTGAAGCTATTTCGGGAGTAAGCAAAAAACAGCTTCTTCATAATGCGTTTGTTTATGATTATGTGACATCTATATCAGGGATTGCGTCTATTCGAAATGAGAAGGAAAATGCATATGAAAAATTCGTTCAGGGGATAGAGCATTTGGTGGATTCTTTGCAGGGGAAAGAATATAGCGTTGTGGTGATAGCAGATCCGGTGGATGCGAAAGAGATTGCTCTTGCCAAAATGGGATATGAGACGCTTTATACACAGCTTTCGCCGTTTTTGAAAACATCTGTAAGCTTTAACGAATCGGAATCTATCACATTGACTCAGACGCATACGGAAGGCGTTACACAATCTATCGGGGAAAGCAGCTCATTGACGCAGAATTACTCTAAGACAAGCGGATGGAGCGAAACTTCCAGCCATGGCACCAGTACGAATAAAGAGACCGGTCATCTGGTTGGTTCATTGCTGGGTGCCGGAATAGGTGCGGCGGCCGTAATATTAACCGGAGGTGCAGCGGCTCCGGCAGTTGCAGCATATATGGGCAGTCAGATTGGTGCTTCGGCAGGCGGGGGCATGATAGGTTCGAAAGGAACGAATACAAATCAGTCTGTTACAGAGACAGGCAGTATGACGGAGTCATCCGGTAAGACTGAGACAAGAACAAGCTCTACGGCCACACAAAACAGCGATTCCAGTAGCGAGGCGGAGGGTGCCACGCATGGTAAAACGCTCCAATTTTCGAATGAAAACAAGACAGTGAAGAATTTATTGCAAATGATAGACAAGCATGTTGAGCGTCTGCAAAAGTGTGAGGCATATGGGGCATTTAATTGTGCAACTTATGTGATTTCATCAGACCCTGAGACAAACGCGATTGTATCAAGTGGATATAATGCTCTTATGCGGGGAGATAACTCGGCATTGCAGGCATCCCATATAAATAATTGGAATGTGAATGATAAAAATGGTAAAATGGTGAAGGAGTACCTAGAGAGATTTTCTCATCCTTTATTTATAAATCCAATTAAGAATGATGTTTTGTTCAGCCCTGCATCTATTTCAAATTCTTATGAACTTGCGGTTAATATGGGGCTTCCCAAAAAATCAATTAGCGGCCTGCCTGTTTTTGAAATGGCTTCATTTGGCAGGAATGTGTTTGATACCAATCCGCGAAAGGATGCATTGTGGCAGATTGAGCTTGGTAACATTTATCATATGGGTAGCGAACAGAAAGTAAGTGTGAATCTGAATCTTAAGAGTTTGGCGATGCATACTTTTGTAACGGGTTCGACCGGTTCGGGAAAATCAAATACGGTATATCAGATGCTCAGGGAACTAAGCAGACAAAAAGTACATTACCTTGTGATTGAGCCGGCAAAAGGGGAATACAAGTATGTTTTTGGGGACTCTGACGCCAAAGTGTATGGAACAAACCCGTATATTACGCCGTTGTTACAGATCAACCCGTTTAGATTTCCAAAAGGAATCCACGTATTAGAGCATATTGATCGTTTGGTTGAGATTTTTAATGTATGCTGGCCTATGTATGCGGCAATGCCGGCGGTGTTAAAAGATTCTGTTGAGCGTGCATATATAAACGCGGGATGGGATTTGGCGGCTTCACATAACCAATTTTCGGATATGTTATTTCCGACTTTTGCGGATATATTAAGCGAATTGAACCGTGTCGTAGACGAATCGGCATTTTCACAGGAGGTAAAGGATAATTATATAGGCTCTTTGGCGACAAGGATAAAATCATTAACGAATGGAATTTACGGCAGAATATTTGCAAATGATGAGCTGGGGGATAAGAAGCTGTTTGATGAGAATGTGATAGTAGATCTTAGCAGAGTAGGTTCGATTGAAACGAAATCTATGATAATGGGTATTCTGGTTATGAGATTACAGGAATACCGCATGACGTCCGGTGATATGAATGCAGATCTGAAACATGTAACTGTTTTAGAAGAAGCGCACAACTTACTTAAGAAAACCTCAACGGAACAAAGCAGTGAATCATCGAATCTATTGGGAAAATCGGTTGAAATGTTGGCGAATGCCATTGCCGAAGTGAGAACTTATGGGGAGGGATTTATCATTGCGGATCAGGCGCCGGGCCTGCTTGATATGAGTGTTATCAGAAATACTAATACCAAAATTATCATGCGCTTACCGGATGCCGAAGATAGGAGTTTAGTAGGAAAATCTGCGAATTTATCGGAAGAGCAGATCAAAGAACTATCCAAGATTCCGACAGGCGTTGCGGCGGTATATCAAAATAACTGGTTGGAGCCGGTGTTGTGTAAGATTAAGTACGAGAAGACAGGGAATACATACCACAATGCGGATTCCGCGGCGGTGTCACAGAAGCCGGAAGATGTGACAGTGATGAATAAGCTGTTGAGCAAGGTTGCCGGCGAAAAACTGGATATGAACATGGATGAGCTGGTTCAAGTTATTGTGAATTCTTCTATACCAACAAAAAGTAAGGCGGAGAGCATAAGAATACTAAGTCGAAACGGTGAGGTGGAACTAAAGGATATCAGTTCCGTAGTATATGAAATTGTAAGTACGCCTGAGTTGGAAAGAGAGGCCGATAATGCGGAATCAATAGAGGAGTGGAAGAATACGTTCGTGTATGCGGAAGGTTCTGTGGTTGCTGATTTGACCGAAAAACAACAAAATCAAATAGCCGAGTGTATTTTAAGAGAAGAGATTGCCCGCCATGATAAACCGGATGAATATCTTGAAACATGGTATAAATACACGAAAGGAGAGGTGATTTAATGCATTCATTCAGCGAAGTGAAAGAAATAAAGAAGCCGACGCAGGAGGTTGGAAATAAGTCAAAGGGATTTGAGAATACAACAAAAGAGGTAAACGAGCCAAGACACATTTCGACGATCAATGAGAATTTGGCGGGAAAAACATATCCAGGGACAGATGTAAGATATGAAAAACATGTATTTAGGATGAATGGTGAGAAAGTGGAAGGTGTTTTCCCCAGATTTGAAAGTAAGTTTGATACATATTTACCGAAAGACTGGCGAAATGCTAGTGATAATGCACAATTTAAGTATTGTACGGAGAAGCTGAAACAGCGTATAGAGCATGACCCTGAGTTTGCAAAGCAATTTACACCAAGACAGCTTGAACAAATAAAGGACGGCGCACCGAGAATATCGGGTTTGACATGGCATCATAATGAGGTTCCGGGAAAAATGCGATTGGTCAATGCCCAACAGCATGATACATGCAGACATACCGGAGGCAGGAGTGTTTGGGGTGGCGGCTCCGGATGCAGATAGGAGGATATATGAATATAAAATGGAATTATAAAATTGATTTAGCGGATGAAAAAGTGTTTTCTGAGATTGAGAAGGACAGAGAGATTGAAATTCCCCAGAATCTTGTAAATTTAATAAAAGAGGGAAACGCGGCGACACCTGAGCGATATAAATTTATCGTTGGTTCCACGGAAAGAGTTATAGGTGCGATTTTATCATTCAATAGAAACGAAGCGGATACAGATACCGTGTTTACTGCATTATCAGTTATTGATAACAAAAGTTTAATGCCGTTCGCTATTGATCCGTTTGGAAATTATATATGTATGGATTTACAAAAGTGTACAGTGGTATTTTGGGACCATGAAACAGGTGACGTATTTAGCACAGATAAAGAATTGGATAGTTTTATGGATAGTTTGTATTAGTAACATTTATAATTCGTATGACTGTACTGCTTATGGAGCCATATTCAGTGCAGTTATACGAAAAATCAATATGTGAGTAATTCGTTAGTTTACATTTTTTTAATTTGCGCATTAATTTAAAGTGGACTATACTAAATCATATCTAAAATTTATATTCTTACAATCACTTACGGCATTCGCCGTATCAAGCTTCTGTTCGTAGAAGCGTTCAATTTTCACCCAAATTACAATTCAAGTTAAGAGGAGGAGAAATGTGCCGCAGAAAGGCATTCTCGGAATTGATTCGGACAGACATGGGATAAGGCTGGATGTGTATATAGAAGAAGTGGCGGATGGTTCGATCGGTTATGAGGATGGTGCGACAAAGATATTTTTGTATACGAAAGGGAGGGAAGGAAATCCTAGCCAGGCCCTTGCGGATATGTTAAAATACATAGAAGAAACAACCGATGACAATGTGACCAATCAGGATATAGAGTCAGTGCACAATATCGTGAAAAAGGTGAAGAAAAAGAGGGAGGTAGGGATTAACTATATGAAGTCATGGGAACGTGAAGCGCTTGCAAAGGAAGAGGGAAAAGAAGAGGGCAGGGAAGAGGGGCAGATTCGAATTAATGAGTTAATTGTGAGATTGTCTGATGCAGGACGAGTGGAGGACATCGTAAGGTCTGCTAAGGACAAGGAGTATCAGGAAAAGCTTCTGGAAGAGATGGGACTATAAGTTTACGGGCACATTTTCTATAATAAAGCGGTAAAAACAAGAAAAACATTGCAACCGGAGGGCGAAAAAAGTATAATAAGTATTAGTCAGGGGATGCGAAGATAGAAAAGAGGTCATTCTATGCCGGAAAAGCAAAATGAAGAGTTCGATTTTATCAGGGAAAAAATCAAAAATAAGCCAATCAATAAAAGACGCATGGCACACCAGATTTTGAAAACGGCAGTGCTTGCGGTATTTTTTGGCTTTGTGGCATGTCTCGTTTTTACTTTGATGCGTCCGGTGATGGAGCGATGGTTTTATGAGCAGGAGGATCCTGTTGTAAAAATACCGCGGGATGATGAAAGTTTGTTGACGGAGACAGAAAGATTGCATACGGAAAATGAGCCTGAAGAGACGGAGAGTGAAAGTGAGGTCAAAGAGCCGAGTACGCAGATTATAGAAGTTCCGAGAGATTTGGAGATAGAGGATTACCAGAAGCTTCAGGATAAGCTATATGCGATTGGAACGAAGGCCAACAAGTCGATTGTAACGGTTACCGGTGTGAAAAGCGATATGGACTGGTTTGATTCTCCGTATGAGACGGCAGGTCAGTCGAGCGGCATTGTGATTGCCAATAATGGCAGGGAGCTGCTTGTCATGACGGAAAAAAAGATGATTGTAGACGCGCAGGCGATCAGCGTTACTTTTTATAACGGGACTGTGGCGGATGCTTTCCTAAAGCAGTATGACGGGAATACAGGCATTGCTATTTTGAGCGTGTCTTTAGAGTCGCTGAAGGAATCGGATCTTAAGAACATAGAAACGGCACAGTTTGGAAATTCTTATCAGGTTTCACAGGGAAATGTTGTGATTGCGGTGGGTAGTCCGCTTGGTTCGAATTATTCCATATTGACGGGAAACATTACTTCTGTCAATAACAGCGTTTCTACAATTGACTGTAATTTTACGGTATTTACAACAAACATTTTGGGAAGTCAGGCGGGAAGCGGTGTGCTTTTGAATCTGAAGGGCGAGATTATCGGTCTGGTGATGCAGGATTACAGCAGTAAGGGAGAGGAAAATACACTGACGGCATTTTCTATTTCAGAGCTGAAAGAGATTATAGAGATGCTTTCCAATAATCAGGCGATTTCTTATTTGGGACTGAAGGTCAGCACAGTTACTAGCGAAATTGAGGAAGGGTATGGACTGCCTCGCGGCGTCTATATTAAATCGGTCGAGATGGATTCGCCCGCGCTTGCAGCAGGGCTGCAAAACGGTGATATTATCACACAGCTGGATGATACCGAAATTCTGACGGTAGAGCAGTATGAGCAGTATGTCAGAAGGCTTGTGCCGGGAAGCGGTGTCGCTATTACAATATTGCGTCAGGGAAATGACGGTTATTCAGAAATAAAGTGTCAGGCAGAAGCAGGGCATTTATAAAAGATTAGGAAGAGGAAAAATCATGCACTATATTGAGACATTACGTGAGGGGGAACGTGTGAACGAGATCTACCTTTGCAAGAGCAAGCAGGCTGCGCTTACAAAGGCAGGCAAACCGTACGAAACGCTTATTTTACAGGACAAGACAGGAACGCTTGACGCCAAAATATGGGAGCCGGGCTCTCAGGGAATTGATGATTATGAAAAGCTTGATTACATAAACGTATATGGAGATGTGACCAGTTTTCAGGGGGCGCTCCAATTAAATATTAAGAGGGTTAGAAGAGTGCAGCCGGGAGAATATGATCCGACAGATTATCTACCGGTCAGTGAATATGATATTGATGAGATGTATGCGGAGTTGACAGGTTTTATTGTACAAATGACTAACCCGTTTCTGCGTCGCTTAGTTTCCAGCTTTTTTTTGGAAGACGATGATTTTATAAAGCGGTTTAAGTTTCATTCCGCAGCAAAAAGCGTGCATCATGGTTTTGTCGGAGGGCTTTTGGAGCATACCTTAGGCGTTACCAGAATGAGCAGCTATTTGGCAAAGGCATATCCGATGCTGAATGAGGATTTGTTGGTGACGGCGGCAATGTTTCATGATATTGGGAAATTGGACGAGCTCTCTACGTTTCCGGCAAATGATTATACGGATGAGGGACAGCTTTTAGGGCATATTATGATAGGCGCGATGCAGGTAAAGGGGCGAATCCGTGAGATAGCGAATTTTCCTCAAAAGCTGGAAAATGAATTGATTCATTGTATTTTGGCGCATCACGGAGAATTAGAATTTGGTTCGCCGAAAAAGCCGGCTATTGCGGAGGCTGTTGCACTTAGTTTTGCAGACAATATTGATGCGAAGATGGAAACGATGCGGGAGGCATTTGCAAATGTGCCGGAGGGCAATACAGACTGGTTGGGATTCAACCGATTGTTTGAGTCCAACATTCGAATGACGAGTAAATAGATATGAAGAAAAATGAAATTGTGAAGGTTAAAATTGAGGATATCGGTACCGCGGGGGAGGGTATCGGAAAAGCAGAGGGTATGACATTGTTTATTAAGGATGCTCTCCCAGGTGATGTGGTGACGGCTGTTGTTATGAAGCTCAAGAAGACTTATGGATATGCGAGACTTCTTGAGGTTATAACGCCGTCACCACATCGCGTTATACCGAAGTGTTCCCAAAGCCGCAGGTGCGGAGGCTGTCAGATACAGGCGCTTGCGTACGAGGAGCAGCTTCGGTTTAAGCAGAATAAAGTGAGAAATCATTTGGTTCGCATCGGCGGTTTTGCGGAGGAAGAGGTGCGAAGATGGATGGAGCCTGTGGTGGGTATGGACAATCCATATCACTACCGCAACAAAGCGCAGTTCCCGATTGGTTCTGATAAGGAGGGGAATCCTGTTGCTGGTTTTTTCGCGGGAAGAACGCATACGATTATTCCGATTGAGAAATGTTATCTCGGTGTATCCTGCAATGAGGAGATTTTGGATATTTTGCTTTCATTCATGAGGGAGAATGGTATTACGCCTTATGATGAAGCGAGTGGGAACGGTCTTGTGCGTCATGTTTTGATTCGCTATGGGTTTACAACGAAGGAAATCATGGTTTGCATTGTGATTAATGGGAATTTCATTCCCAGGCAGGACATTCTTGTTGAGAGGCTTTCCGCGGTTCCCGGTATGACAAGTATCTCTATTAATATAAATACGAGGCGTACAAACGTGATTCTTGGCGATACGGTGCGGACGATATGGGGGAGCGATTATATTACCGATTATATCGGTGATGTGAAGTATCAAATTTCGCCGCACTCTTTTTATCAGGTTAATCCGGTGCAGACCGTAAAGCTATATCAGACTGCTTTGGAATATGCCGGCTTGACGGGAGACGAGACGGTATGGGATCTTTATTGCGGTATAGGAACTATTTCACTTTTTCTTGCCAGGAAAGCGCGCATGGTTTACGGGGTGGAAATCGTTCCGCAGGCAATCGAGGATGCGCGAAACAATGCGAGGATCAACGGAATAAAAAATGCAAAATTTTTTGTCGGAAAGGCCGAGGAGGTCTTACCGGATTTTTATGAAAAACGTGTTTCCGAGCTGTATGCAGCAGAACCGGACCGCACCGCCACGGAAGAAGATACAGACTTAGAGAGCCGTGAGCCGGATATGCTGCACCCGGATGTCGTTGTAGTCGATCCTCCGCGCAAGGGCTGCGAGGAAAGCCTGCTTGCTACATTGATAAAAATGTCGCCGGACCGTATTGTTTATGTGAGCTGCGATAGTGCAACGCTGGCGCGGGATTTGAAGTATTTGTGTGAAGGCGGATATGAGGTGAGAAAAGTGCGGGCGGTGGATCAGTTTTGTCATACGACACACACAGAATGTGTGGTGGGAATACAAAGGAAACATATCTAGAAATTCTTTATTTTAAGCAGTTTTACAGGCATTTTGTGTTTACAGAAGATGAAGAAAGGAATCGAAATAAGAGGATGGAGAAGTATTTTGAGGTTTCGGTGGTGGTTGATGTGGGGTGTGGGGATACAAAGAGTTAATTTTTATAAAACAAAGGTATAAAAGATGTATAGATATGTAAAAAAGATTTGTTAATATTACAGAGGAGGAAGAAAAATGGCACAAACAGTTAATCTTGATGCACTTATTCCTAGAGAGGATTTTGATAATAAAGAAGATACAAATGGAATTCCGAGAAATGTCAGTACGCTTTCTATCACAGATTTAAAATATGATTCATTCTTTTTTGCTAATTTGAGAAAACCAGATTTTCAAAGAGAGACTAATGAATGGGATGCCGATAAGATAGTGAGCTTAGTTGAAAGTTTCATAGATCAACAATTAATCCCTGCAATAATTTTATGGAGAAATGCAAATAGTTCTACATTTGTTATAGATGGCTCCCATCGTTTAAGTGCATTAGCTGCATGGGTAAATGATGATTATGGCGATGGAAAAATTTCTAAAGAATTTTATGATGGACGAATACCCGATGAGGAAATTGAAATTGCAGAAAAAACAAGGAATCTGATAAAAAAGAAAGTGGGTTTATTTTCAGATTATGAATTAGCTATCCATCATCCCGAAAAAGTGAAAGAAGAAATAGCGGCTAAAGCGAAATTTTTAGGAGCTATACCTCTCCAATTACAGTGGGTTGATGGGAATGCTGAAAGAGCTGAACAATCATTTTTCAAGATTAATCAACAAGCAGTTTCTATTAATAAGACAGAATTAAAGTTATTGAAATCAAGACGTAAACCGAGTGGTGTAGCTACACGTGCGATTATGCGGAGCGGTATAGGTCATAAATATTGGTCTTTTTTAGCGATAGAAAAACAATTGGAGATTCAAATGATAGCTAAGGAAATCCATTCATTATTATTTGAACCTAAACTGACAAATCCGATTAAAACATTAGATTTGCCATTAGCTGGAAAATCTACTTCTACACAAACTCAATCTTTGGTTTTGGATTTCGTTAATATTGTAAATTCTGGTAAATTCGTAAAAGAAAAATACGAAGCTAACGATGTAGATGGGGAAATGACAGTACAATGTTTGAAAAACTGTAGAAAAATACTTTATCGTATAAATAGTTCACATCCATCATCTTTGGGTTTACACCCTGCAATATATTTATATTCAATAAATGGTAGATTTAAAACCACATCCTTTTATGCTTTATTACATTTTATGAACGTTTTGGAAGAAAGCAAAGGATTTGATAAGTTTATAGAGTGTCGTGAACTTTTTGAAGAATTGATAAGAGACTATGATTATTTAATACAAGCAATTGTAAGGAATAAGCGGGAATCGATGAAAGCATATCCGTTTGTGGCAGAATTTTATGTAATGGCTGTTGAGTCCTTGCTTGAAACAAGAAATGTAAAGGAAACGGTGGAGCAGATTAAAAGTAGTGATAAATTTAATGGAATTTTAAAAGATGCCTCATTAGAAAAAGAAGAAACATTAAGTTCAACTTTTTCTAGGGCAGTAAAGTCTGCGACATTCATAAAAGAGGCTTTAAAAAATACTCCTAAATGTGTTATTTGTGGTGGATTATTACATAAAAGTTCTATTAGTATTGATCATATCAACAGGAAAGCTGATGGTGGTTTGGGGAATTCTGATAATGCACAATTAACTCATCCATATTGTAATAGCACAATTAAAAATTAAAGTTGTTATAAGCAGGTGAAATTTGTATAAACGGAAGGTTTTGAATAACTATGGAGGAGAGTATATGAAGAAATTGATTGCAGAAGAATATAACCGGTTTGAAGATATCAAACAAATTCGTGAGGATGGTTCGGAATTTTGGAGTGCGAGGGATTTGGCTTCAGCTTTAGATTATAATAAATGGGAAAATTTCTCTAAAGTAATCAATAGGGCAATGATTGCCTGTGAGAATAGTGGTCATACGATAGCTTACGATTTTCCTGAGGTCAGGAAAATCGTAGAAGCAGGTGTAACAAAAAAACCAATTTTGGATTATGAATTGTCCAGATATGCTTGTTATTTGATTGTGCAGAACGGTGACCCACGAAAAGAAGTGATTGCATTAGGACAGACATATTTTGCAATTCAGACGTATCGCCAAGAAGTAGCAGACCATTTTAATGAATTGAGTGAAGATAATCGTAGACTTGTTGTGCGTGGTGATATTAAGCAATGGAATCAAATGCTTGCAGAGACAGCGCATAAAGCGGGCGTTATTACAAATGAAGAATTTGCAATTTTTCAAAATGCAGGTTATATGGGATTGTATGGTGGTTTAGACGTAGATGATATTCATACAAAAAAAGGGTTAGAGGTTGGACAGAAAATTCTTGATTACATGGGAAGTACAGAATTGATTGCCAATTTGTTTCGTATATCTCAGACCGAAGAAAAATTGCGGAAAGATGAAGTTGACAATGCTAAGACCGCAACCTCTGTTCATTATTCTGTAGGCAGAGAAGTACGCACAGCAATAGAAAAGATTGGCGGAACAATGCCAGAGGATTTACCAACTCCAGAAAAGAGTATTCAGCAGATAGAAAAAGAGCAGATGGCACGTTTGAAAGCAAAGGCAAAAAAAGGAAAGTTAATGCTTGATGAGTAAAAAGAATAGATTTATTTTGCACAAATTAAATTCTTAAGAGAAGGCAGAAGAATAAAGCAAATTGTGTTCCTATACGAGTACCGAGGCTGAAAAATTGTGTTTACATAGTAGCTCCGACACATGTTGAGACTGTGACTCTGCTGACGAGAAAAGCCCGGTAAATCAAAGAATTCTGCCGATTTGGGACAAAAATGGATGTGTGTTTCTGTTTCCGCAGAATGGGTTTGAGGCAATTAATTTACCCAGGGGGATAGGCTGTGGGGAACGGAAGATATACATTTTGGCGAAATGATATGTTTTCGCAAAACTGGAAGAAAAGAATGGCATTGCATTTTCTTTAACTGGAAGGCAATGCCGTTTTGTTACGAATAGCGGCTTATTTGGGAGAGAAATTGTATTTCAAAACCGTATTCCTGAATTGAAAA
The DNA here is from genome assembly GCA_947564465.1 of uncultured Roseburia sp. GTDB lineage: Bacteria > Bacillota > Clostridia > Lachnospirales > Lachnospiraceae > Roseburia_C. The sequence goes on from CANOCV010000011.1 coordinate 55,227, forward strand.
ATTCACTTTTGCGTGATATACTTTTCGTATATTTTCTGGCGGAAAAATGGAGGTGCGACATGGCGGTCAGCTATAAGAAATTATTCCATTTATTGATAGAGAAAAACATGACGAATGCACAGTTACAGCAGGAAGCGGGTTTTTCTGCAAATATTATCACACGATTGAAACGAGGCGGGTATATTTCTCTTGAAAGTGTGGAAAGCATCTGCCGTGTTCTGAATTGTGGTGTGGACGATATTCTGGAATTTATACCGGAGGATAACGGAGGGAAAGAGAATGGTTGATACCAAAAAGGAACAGGAGCGTGAAGAACTGCACCGTGCCATTTGGGCAATTGCGGATGAACTGAGGGGAGCAGTTGACGGATGGGACTTTAAGAATTATGTTCTTGGAACGATGTTCTATCGATATATTTCTGAAAATTTGTGTAATTATATAAACAGTGGAGAAGCGGATGCAGGGAACTCTGATTTTGACTTTGCAAAAATGCCAGATGAAGATGCGGAAGAAGCTCGTGACGGACTGGTAGAGGAAAAAGGCTTTTTCATTTTGCCGAGCGAATTATTCTGCAACGTTCGTGCCAATGCCTCGAATGATGAAAACTTAAATGAAACATTGGAGCGAGTGTTTCGTCATATTGAGGAATCTGCGAAAGGCAGTGAAGCGGAGAGCGATTTTGCCGGACTGTTCGATGATTATGATGTGAACAGCAACAAATTGGGTTCTACGGTTGCCAAGCGTAATGAGAAACTGGTCAAATTGTTAAATGGCGTGGGTGAAATGAACCTCGGAGATGTGAAAGACCATTCCATTGACGCTTTTGGCGATGCGTATGAATACCTCATGACAATGTATGCGTCCAACGCCGGAAAGTCCGGTGGAGAATTTTTTACTCCGGCAGATGTGTCAGAATTGCTCACAAGGCTTGGAACTGTGGGAAAAACAGAGATCAATAAAGTATACGAAATAATCATGCTGATATGGAGCCAAGGTATAGGCAAAATTAAAAAGTGCGCCTTTGCGGTGTAAAACAGTCGTTGCGGTGTAAAATCCGAAACGGCTGTTTTCATATGCACAGAAAAGCTCCTCACCGTCGTAATGGTAGTGAGGAGCATCTGTTTTTTATTGGCTTCGCCGTGGACTAAACTGTGGAATATCTATAATGATTTCAGTGTCATCCAGAAATGTTACCTTCATGGTTCGTTGCCGACCGATGTGAATGGTTTTAATCGCTATAATGGCATCTGACTGAGAAAATTGAATTTTGTTAGGTAGACGGCGAAGCGCTTCTGTAATTCGTTCATATCGATTAGCGGTCATGCCCGGCAGCTCTTGCAGTATCTTTCTGATTGCGGATGGCACATAAGGTTTTTGTGCCACGGCCGTTGCCATCACCTGTCGGAGCAAAATTTGAAATTGCTTATCGTAGATATGGCAGTTGCCACATTTTTGCCCTCTCCAGCGACTGCTGCATTCCCACACTCGATCATTATAGGTAGTGCTGTGCCAAGAAGAATATCTGTAAGCAGCACCGCAGTTCTCGCAGACAATACGGCCAAGGAAAGGGTGTACTCCACTGTATCTGCCATGCTTATATGCCATCCGTCTATTCCTTTCCATCTGGACATATTCATGCAGTAAGGGTGGAATAATTGCCTCGTGTCCGCCGGTCACATAATACTTTGGCAGTTCTCCTTCATTCTTCTTTTGCTTTTTTGATATGAAGTCCACGGTGTAATGTTTCTGGATAAGAGCATCCCCTTTATACTTTTCGTTACTCAGTATACTGGCGATAACGCCGTGGCTCCAATTCTTCTTTCCGCCGGGAGTAGGAACACCTTGCTCGGTTAACAAACTTGATATTTGGTAGGATGACATTCCGAGCAGGAAGAGGAAATATATCTTTTTGATGATTACTGCTTCTGTTTGGTTGATTATCATACCACGGTCATAACCGAGGAAACGACCGTAAGCCACAGCATACTCACCGTCTGCAAAGCGTTTTCGTTTTCCCCAGGTGATGTTTTCAGAAATGGATCTGCTTTCTTCCTGAGCCACACTCGACAGTATGGTAAGCATCAATTCACCCTTGCTGTCAAAAGTCCAGATGTTTTCCTTCTCGAAAAAAATCTCCACGCCATGCTCCTTTAACAGTCGAATGGTTGATAAACTGTCAACGGTATTACGGGCAAAGCGGGAGATTGATTTTGTAACAATAAGGTCTATTTTGCCGGCAAGAGCATCCTGAATCATCTGATTAAAGCCTTCGCGATGTTCGGTTCGGGTGCCGCTGACGCCGTCATCGATATAAAGCCCTGCAAACGTCCAGTCAAGCCGAAAGTCTATCAGCTTGATGTAGTAATCCTGCTGCGCCTCGATACTGGATTGCTGCTGCTCGGAACCAGTAGACACACGAGCATAAGCAGCCACCCGGCGGTTAAGCTGTTTTGCTACAGAAGGCAGGGATACCATCTGTGACCTTGTAAGTTTTTTCACTGTTTTTGCCATAATGTGTCCTCCTCAATGCTTGCGATGAGTGCGGAGGAATTGGCTCGTAGGTGCTGCAAAACCTGATCCACTTCAAACTCGTCTAAAAGCCCTTCGTGCATGAGCGTCTGCAGCACCATTTTTGCCAATCGATAATTCACCTCATCTTTTTTCCAATCTGCCATATTCATCACCCGCTATAGCGTATTTCCGTACCGTTTCGGAAGGTAAACACCACATTGTCACGGCTGTAAACAGTTACAAAATCCAGCAGGCCGCACCAAAGGGAAACCTCGAAATTGTCCACGATATTGGCATCACGCAGGTTATTTAGGAAAGTCTCAATGGCAGCACGCCTTGACTGTTTGCTGCCGATAGCCTCTTCTATTTCCTCAAATCGAGCCTTTGCTTTGTCGAAACGATCGCTCAGGGTCCCATAGCGTTTCTGATATTCTTCCTGGTCAAGTGCAACATGGGCGTTTTCGTAGATGCAGCTTTGAATGCGGTCGGAGACTACCATAATCTCACCCTGCACCTCTGTCAGTTCCACTTCAAGCGCCGTGGTATCAAACGCTGTTTCCAGCGAGGCCTCCAAGGCTGCTATAATGCTTTCTTTCTGGCTGATCAACTGATTCACTACGACGATAAACATAGCTTGTATCTCGGCCTCGGTGAAATGCGGAGTGGTGCAATGATGTTCGTTATCAAATTTACGGTTGCAGCGCCATACGCACTTGCGATATTTGGTCTTGGAATGCCATATCTTTGAGCCGTACCAGCTGCCACACTGGCCGCACTTGATTTTGCTTGAATAGATATGGACTCCACTGGGTTTGCCCGTACTGCCTTTTCGGCGGGCAAGCTCACGCTGAACCAGTTCGAACACCTCCGGCTGTATGATGGCTTCGTGGTTGCCCTCCACATAGTACTGCGGAATCTCGCCCTCGTTGACCTTTTTCTTCTTGGTGAGGAAATCCACCGTGTAGCTCTTTTGCAGGAGCGCATCGCCTTTGTATTTCTCATTGGTGAGGATGCTGCGAACAGCTCCTGCATTCCATTTATCCTTGCCGCCCGGCGATTTAATGCCGTCAGTGGTGAGCCTGGCGGCAATGCCGTGCGGCGTCATGCCTTGCAGGAACATACTGTAAATGCGGCGGATGATAACCGCTTCGTCCTTGTTCAAAACCAGATTGCCGTCAGGACCCCGGTCGTAGCCGAGAAACCGTTTGAATGGCACGGTGACCTTCCCGTCAGCAAACCGTTTTCTCTGTCCCCATGTACAGTTCTCGGAAATGCTGCGGCTTTCCTCCTGTGCCAGTGATGACATGATGGTGATAAGCAATTCTCCCTTGCTGTCCAGGGTCCAGATGTTTTCTTTTTCAAAATAGATCTCCACGCCTTTTTCCTTGAGCTGGCGCACCGTGGTCAGACTATCTACCGTATTGCGGGCGAATCGGCTGACCGATTTGGTGACGATGAGGTCTATCTTGCCAGCCAGCGCATCCGCCACCATGCGTTTGAAGCCCTCGCGGTGCTTGGTATTCGTACCTGTTATGCCCTCGTCCGTATACACAGAAACAAACTCCCAATCGTCCCGGCTTTTGATATAGTTGGTGTAATAGTCCACCTGGGCGCTGTAGCTGGTGAGCTGCTCCTCACTGTCCGTGGAAACACGGGCGTAGGCGGCGGTGCGGCGCTTTTTCTTTTCATTGATCGGCGTTGCCGTGAATCGGCTTATCGTCGCCGGTATTGTCGTTACTTTCGCCACGTTTTTCCCTCCATCTCTGTATCATTACTTCACGCATATGCTGTTTTCGCTCCTCTGTATGCAGGGGCATCTTCCGCTTGTTTTCCCATGCCGTTTCGAAGGTATGCCCGTCAAAGAAGCGGATGGAAAGCTGATATGGAGCCGTGATGTGAATGCAGACAATCTGCTCACGGAAAACCGCCTCACTAAATTCCTCCAGACCCATAGCGTCCGCACAGAGATTTTTGAGTGCCTCTTCCTTGATGCTGGGGCTTTGACATTTTCCGCCTGATGCGCATCTCCATACGGAATCAAAGCTGCCGTCTTTGTGCCGTGAACGCTGCCTGCGGTAGTTCTCGCCGCAGCTGTCGCAGCGAATACGGCTGGTAAAGCAGGAAGTGTTGGGGCCGAGCTGATGCTCCTGCACATACCGTCCCTTGGCGGCTCTGCGCTCATCTGTCCAGCAGTCCTTCCGCATGGTGGATTCCCAGTGGTGCGGAACGATGCGGCCATCCTTAAAATAGAAAATCATCTCATTCGGAGCAGGAATCTCAATGTGGTCGATCTGCTCTGAAAAGATGATTTCATCAAACGTATCCAGTCCCATGACCTCAGTGCAGGCTTCCTTGAGCATCTGCTCCGGGATGTCCTTGTTTTGACAATGGGCATTCCCGGTCTTTCTTCGGGTACCGCAGACCCAGATGGTGTAGTTGACATTAGGGTCTTTTCGTCCCTTGCGGTTAGACCGCTGATAGCTCTTTCCGCACCGGCCGCACTTGATTTTGCTGGTAAAGCAGGATGTGTTAATGCTCCAGTTTGCCAAGGCGCCAAGCTCACGGCGGCGCGCTTTCTCAGCCTGCACCGCCTGGTAGACCTCCATTGGAATGATGGCTTCGTGGGTGTTCTCCACGAAATACTGGGGCAGCTCCCCACGGTTGATCCTGCTTTTCTTGCTGATGGGGTCAACCACATATTCCTTCTGGAACAGAAGATTGCCCGTATAAGTGATGTTTCCGAGGATCTGCCGGATGGAGGTGTTGCCGAAATGCTGTCCCTTATAGGATTTCACGCCCATCTCGGCAAGCTGCTTTTCTGTGGTCTCCGCCGACAAACCGTTCATGTAATTGTCGTAGATGAGCCGAACGATCTTTGCCTCCTCCTCATGGATGACCAGATGATCGCCATCCCAGCGGTACCCATAGATTTGAAAGCGGCCGTTGGGGATACCTTTTTCAAATCGTTTCCGGGTACCCCATTTGACGTTGTCCGACAGGCTGCGTATTTCTTCCTGAGCAAAGGATGCTAAGAGGGTCAGCATCAACTCGCCGTCCTCGGTGAGGGAGTCGATGCGCTCCTTTTCAAACTGTACGGAAACGCCCAGCTCCTTGAGCCTGCGCACCGTATTCAACAGGTCAACGGTATTGCGCGCGAAACGGGAAATGCTCTTTGTCAGAACAATGTCGATTTTTCCGGCTTCGCAGTCGGCAATCATCCGATTGAACTCTTCGCGGGCTTCGGCTTTGGTGCCGGTTATTCCGTTGTCGGCATATACGCCCACATATTCCCAGGCGGGATTGCTCTGAATCAAACTGCTGTAAAAGCTGACCTGTGCCGAAAGGGAGTGCTGCAGCCGCTCGGACTCCATTGAGACTCTTGCGTAGGCAGCGACCCTTTTGCGGCGCGGTATCTGCGGTGTTTTCGCTTCGATTTTATTTACAATCCGCATGAAATCACTCCTTTCCGACACTATATATCACTCTGAAAGCCGATTATATCAAGTCATTTTCCGATAATAATGTACCCAAAGATGGCGAAAACTCAGCCCTCAGATTTGTATCAATTACGGCATATTCCTCCTCGCTCAGAAGCCCCTTTTCTCGGAGATTCTTTGCGATGGAGAGGGCGGCAAGGTAGCTCATTTCAGAACGGAATTTGTCCTCACTCATGCCCGTCACCGCCTTTGTAGCGGTCTGCGATATAGCAGGCGTGAGAGCAGTATTTTCTTTTTGCGTTGCCATAGGCAGTGAAGGGCTTTCCGCAGTGAGCGCAGGTGAAGTGGTATACGGCTCTGCGGTTGACCTTTTCCGGGTGTGCATTCCACCAGGCAGTACGGCAGTTATCCGAGCAGAACTTGACTCGCTTTCTTCCGGGAGTCTGCGTAAGCAAAGCGCCGCACTGCAGGCAGAATCCGGCGTCCAGTTCAATGCGTCTGTTATCTGCAGCCTTCGTGCCGGTCATTCCCATCTTACGGCAGAACGCGACAACGGTATCTTTCTTCAGTCCCACCGCCTTGGCGATGGTGGCGTATCCATATCCCTGTGAGCGCAGGGCGGCAATCTGTTCTTTTTGCTGATTTGTCATTGTGGTTCCTCCGTTCCGAGGGTTTCCCTCAATGACCCATCTGGACATAGAAGCCTATTTTGGCCGAAAAAATACGCCCACCGAACCGTTATGGCTCGATGGGCTTTCAGCAGGTTAAGTTATTTGATTTTGGCTGCGTAGTCAAGCGAGATCCACCCAGCGCCGGATTTGAGCCGTCCCCAGCCCGTCGTGGAGCCTTTGCCGGATTTTACCTCAACGATAGTGAACACGCCCTTGCCGGTAAACTTCCCAGTCTTGGCGTAGTCCGTCCCCGGCCCTTTGCGGATATTGAGGTCGGTGATGCTGACCTTCACAAGGAACGGAACCTCTGCGGCTGTTGTTTTCGATGTGTAGATGTTTACACCGTTTACATCAAACACACTATATCCCGGATTGGCATCAGCGCACTTCTTGGCGTTGGAGAGGATCTTGTATGCGCCTTTCTGCGACTTGCTGTCAGACCAGGTCTTGCGGACACGGTAGAGCTGCGTGGTTACAGTAGGAGTATCAGCTGAACCGCCAAGCTGCGCCGTGACCTTCTCCGCCAGATCGCCCATCCTGGCATACATCCAGTTTCCGGGGCAGGACTTGTTGGCAAACCAGCGATGCACCGTCAGCACCATCTCATCAGACTTCGGCTCATAAGAGAGCGTCTTGTTCTTATCGCCAAGCCACAGGAGCTTTTTCTTGCCGTTTCGCTTGCAGATGTCTACGCAAAGGGTAATCAGCTTCTGGTAGACCACATCCTTAAAGGCATACGGCTCTGTGGCGTCGGACGCGCATTCGATGGTGATGGCCCGCTGATCGTTGGCGCTGGAAGAAGAACACCAGGAGCGGTTTTTCTCCTCCACATACATTCCGACTCTGCCGTCCACGCCGATGCCGTAGTTGCAGCTTGCCTGTCTGGAAGTCGGCAGAAAGATATTGCCCAGCGTCTCCACCGAGCATTGCCCCACCACACAGTGAGGCGTGATGCGGTCGATGGAGTGCGTTCTCTGCCCCGAGTGGTTGGGGCTGAGCTTCGTGTAAGATACCAGTGAACTGTTTGTGTAAGCCATATTATTCGTCCTCCTTTTCGTTCTCCGCTCTGTCATGGAGCTGCTCCAATACTGCCTTCAGCTTTTCCGGGATGGGCAGCCCAAGGTGTGCGGCGTTCTCGATGATGCTCACGCCCTCGTTGGACAGATAGAAGAAGATCACTGCCGTGCGAAGTACGGAGCCTGTTCCGATGACCTGCACGTCCAGGATGTGGGCAATCCCCACCAGCAGGAAAATCAGTACCTTACGGCAGATCCCCTTGAATCCCACCTGGCTGTTGAGCTTCTTGTCCGATACGGCGCACATCACGCCCGTGATGTAGTCCGCCACCGCAAACACCACAAGGGCAATGAGCAACCCATCATTGCCGCCAAGGAAGTAGCCAAGCCACCCTCCCACAGCGGTGAACACCATCTGGATCACATTCCAAAATTCCTTCATGTTGTTACCTCCTCTTGATTTTGTGTATGAAAAAAGCGGCCGCTCCGAAGAGCAGTCGCTGATTCCCAAAGTATATTTAAATCTGCTTCGGCAGCCATTCCCATAAACGCATATCCTCCTGACCCAGGGACCACATACACATTCCCCGGAGCTTCCAGCGGTATGTCGCCTGGTTCGCCCAATAGACAAGGGAGTCCACGTCCTGGTAGTAAAGGATGGAGAATCCGTCCGCATCGCCAAGGAACAGCCGGGATATCCAGATGTTGATGTCCTTCGGTATGATCCTCGCCGTGTAATTCCCGCCGCAGGAAATCTCCAGAAGGTCAGAGTGGAAAAAGTCGTAGTCCAGCGAAATGTCCTCGCTCCGGGTGGAGGTTTCCTCCACGTCGGAGGTCAGCGTGAATACCTGGAACTCCTCATCCCAGGTGCAGCTTGAGCGGGATATCCTGCCGTAGCTTTTAAAGCTGCCGTCCGGCATCTGAACATCAAACCGTTCATACGGCTCGTATGTCCAGGCGTCCCCCAGACGCAAAAGTTCGCATACGGTAGTATTGTCCGAGCGGTATCCGGCATAGCCTCCTGTAAAGCCGCTGACCGTCGCCGTAAAGCGCAGGGTGTAGGAAGAACCGGAATACACCCGCACCCGGTCTCCTCGGATACGCATCTCCACCGTGTACATGGAGGGATTGTCCCGCAGATCAGCCGATGCGGTCCTTGCGATCTCCTGGCTGTAGCTGCCAAGGAGCGTGGAGCCGCTATATAGCTCCACCGCCTGGGTATCGTAGTTCAAACAGCAGAACAGGCTGCCGCAGAATACACCGGCCTTGCTGCTGCTGCCTGACGGGAACGCCAGCCTTGCCCGAAGATGCAGCTCAGAAAAGCCGTCATAGTTCCAGGCAAGCTCTCCCTTGCCTTCAAGCTGGGAGTAGACGCGCTCCATCGAGTATTCATCGGAACGCCATACCTTCCATGAGCCGGAGCGAACCGTCCAGTAGTCCGTCTCCAGCACGCCGTAATCCTGGAAGTCCTCGTACCAGACGAGCGCCGAGTCAGGCTTTCTGCGGAGCATCTCCAATGTCAGCTTGAAGCCCTTATCGGGAACCGCCATGTTGCCGTCCACATCCTTAAAACTCCTGGGCGCAAGGGCAAAGGCAGCCTCCCCGGCGGTAGGTTCCTCGGAAAAAGCCGAGCAGACGCGGAAGCCGTAAAACTGCACGCCTTTGGCATCCACTGAAATGGTAATGGTGTGTGTCCCAGCCGAAAGCGTTACGCCGCTTGCGAGGGACGCCCAGAAGGTACTCCGCCAGTACGGCCACCACAGGCGGCTTTCCGCGAAATGCTTTCTGCTGCCGTCCAGCGACACATAAATGCCGTTTTTGTCCCAGAAGGGATAACAGAGCCGCACCGCCACATCGTAGGTTCCCGCCGTATCAACGTTAAAGCTGTAGGTCACCGAGCCGTTATCGCCCAGGGTTGCGATGCCGTTTTCAATGGAGACAATGCCGGACGCGCTGGAGTAGCCGTCAGCGTCCCGGTCGATGAAAATAGTTCCGAACTCGGTTTTCTGCTCCTTGCCGTAGGCAGTCAGGTAGCGCCTGCGGTTGTATGTGTCCGCAAGCTGAGGGTACTCGCGGGAAACTGCGTCCGCTCCTTCCATGTAATCGTAGACATGGGGAAAGGCGTAGGGCACCTTGTCATAATCATCCCAATAGGCCACGATAGGGAGAAGGGGCTGGGGCGGCGCGTCACCTGTGAAGTTGTACGCTCCCGTCATCCAGTACCTTGCGGCGTAGTAGGTGTTGGAAACGCCCCGGTAGGTCTCGCCCAGGTTCTCCGGCGTATCGTAAATCTGCCAGTTCCAGCCGTAGGCCGGCATTCCCAGGAAAATCTTATCCGGGTCCATGACCTGGGTGGCGTAATCGTAAATGCCCTCCAGCCAGCTTCTCGGAGAAACCGGCCCCGGCGCGGAGCCTGCCCAGGCCATGCCGTAGCTCATAATAGACGCCGTGTCACAGTAGGCATCGAGGTCCCCGTAGACACACCAGTTCTCGCCGCCCACCGAGCCGTTGACGCTGGTCATCCCCGGCAGGCAGATGTTCATGTGCTTCGTGGCATCGTAATTCTTTACCGTATTGTAGATGTTGCGGAACATGGCGGTTGACGCGGCATGGGTGGAATAGCCGTCCCCGCGTTCCAGGTCGATGTCAATGCCGTCACACCAGGGATATTTCTCCATGATGCGGACGATCTCTGAAAGGAACCTGTCCTGCGCCCCGTCCGTGTTATCCCGCAGGGCGCGGAAGATGCTGTTTGCGCCATCGTTGGCCACGGTCAAAAGCCACTTGATATGGGGCCACCTGTTGATGTAGGTGAGCATATCCGAAATCGCCACGCCGCTCTCATAAATCTCCCCGGTGGCCCGCACCTTAAAAGAGAACAGCCCAATCTGGCTGATGCGGTCGCCGTAATCCCGGAGGGCTTCGTACATCCGGGCATTGCCCATGAACGTCCATACCATGATCTGTTTGCCTTTTAGTGTGTCCATCAGATCGGCTCACCTCCATCCTGCATTTCCTGCATCTCAAACAGCACCCGCGCCGTTTTCCCTTCCGGGAGCGTCACCTTATGCTTGGAATCCCAGGCGGCGCTGTACTGGTAAAAGCCCTCCTTTTTCTCCGGGCTGCCGTTCTTCGTACACTGCCGTGTGCTGGCAAGCAGAGCAAGGTCTGCTTCGACGGGGACGGCGTTGGGGAAGGATACCTTCTGGCCGCCCACGCCCTGGCAGAGGGAAACTGCCCCCGCTTCCAGATCGGACTTGGGGTAGAGATGCACATCCAGCCCCGCAGAAGTCTGCCCAAGGTTAAAGAGGATGACCGTTTCCTCGCCCCGCACCACGCCGTTGAACCAGACGGGTGCCTTGACCTCGCCGTTCTCCCGGAACTTTTGGAGGAACACCTCGGTATGGGGCGTGTATCCCGTCAGCGCCGGTCCTTCTTGGAGCATCAGGTCGGTAAAATAAATCGTGCCGGAGCAGTCCGTGATGGTAGGCTTCACGGTAACGCTCACGACACGCATATCCTGTTTCCGGTTAATGACCTCCGCCAGCCGGATAAAAGCGACCTTACCCATCCAGCGTCCACTTCATCTCACAGGGATGACCTACCCATCCCGTGGCCACCGCCCCTGCCTGCAGGAGGATGTCCGTGATATAAAGAATCCCGGTGCAGTTGGTGACGCACACCCGCACCGTGATGGATTTGACCCTGGCAGAGTAATTCTCCGGCATAATTTTGGCGGAGGTGGATGATAAATACGCCATAGCTGCCTCCTAATACAAATCTATAAATCGGCTCTCCGTGCTGCCGTCCTCATATTCAATGACCACTTCAATGCCCACCTGGGCGTCGTCGCTCAGCTTCTCCAGATTTTCCGAGCCGATCTGCGCCGACAGGGTGTAGCTGGAGCGGTTGGCGGGATAAACGGTCTGGGAGAGGCTTTTGGTCATGCCTGCCACGCCCTCTGCCTTGAAGGAAGCCGTGCCAGATGCGCCGTTTTCGCCGTCCGCTTCAAAGCCGGAGCTGACCCAATAGGCAAGCCCGTCATCGGCGCGGGAGTTTCGCAGCAGATTAAAGGGGACCATTTCCCGGATATCGTTATTGGATACCATGCTGGTGCCTTCCAGGGAATCCGCCGCATTGTCCCACTGGCTGGCGGAGCTGCCCAGGTTTTTGAGCGTAGTGGAAAGCTCCAGCACCGTGTTCCACGGCTCCTGCAGGTTGTATTCCCTGCGGACGATCCTTGTGGTGACCGAAAGCCCCAGTTCCTTATCTTCCACACGGACATAATCCCCAAGCTCCCAGGCTTCATGCTCGTAGCCCGTCAAGACGGATAAGTCCATCGCATTCAGCACATAGGAGATAGTGGGCTTTGCGTAATCTGCCAGCCGCATCTCAGCATACTCTTTCATCTGATAGGGATTGGTGAAGGAGGAGCAGTCCAGAGTGGAGATACGGATTTCATTGGTATAAGTGAAATCCTCCACATAGGCTTTCCCACCGTTGATGTCCGCAAAGGTCATCCCTTCCGCGCCCACAGCGTAGAGCCTTGTCACAAGCTCCCTGGTATCCACCACACGCTGGATGGATTTCA